>NZ_JBNZGA010000008.1:0-209072 GCF_050573415.1 Paenarthrobacter sp. NEAU-H11
CCGGCCGTTCCTGTCCACTCTGTTCTCCTTGAATTCTGGCCGGTTATCCCTTCGGGGTCACCTGCAGCCTGTCGAAGGAGGCCTGTTTGCCGTCCTGGTCGAGGACCACGACGTCGTCGCGTCCGTTCTGGACGTCAGCCGGCAGGATGAACTCCACAGTGTTGTGAGTGGTGGGGAAGAACCAACCGATGCGCTGGCTGTGCTTGTTGAGGTAGACGTAGTACCACTGGCCGTATTCGAGGCCGTTGAGGACCACTTTCTGGCCGTTGCGGTATTTCTCCGCGGTGCCCAGATCGAACGGCGGAAGCTGTTCCTCAAGGTCCTGCACGGTCAGCGCCGGAACGGTTTCCGGGCGCGCCGGCTGCAGGTCCAGGACGGTTTCGCCGCCGGCCAGCATTGCGGAGATCTGCTGTGCACCGTTGGCGGCTGTGACCTCGAACTCCACAGCCTCCAGCCGTCCGGCGGCGATGTCGGCAGCGGTCAGGACGTAGTCGCGGGTTGTCGTTACGGTGGCGCCCACCCCCAGGCCCGGTTCGTAGATGGCAGCGTCGGGGGCACTCAGTTCCGTCAGGGAGACATTTCCGGCGTTGCCCAGGGTGTAGGTGTAGGTGACGGTGTCGCCTGCAGAGGCATACCGGTCCCCGTCGGTGTCCTTCCACTCCGTTGCTACGGTGCCCTCAAGCCGTGCATCACGGACCTTGAGGTCCACTTCCCCGCCATCAACGGCGTAGGTCCGCGCAGACTGGCCGGAAGAACTGACCTCCCACGTGGTGGCCGGAACAAAGAAGCCCTGCTCGGCTTCCGCCGCGGTGACTTCATGCCGCGGCGTGGTGCAGGCGTAGCTCTGGCCGGCGGGCAGCACACCGTAGCGGCAGTTGCCGGGGCCTTCAGGGACAAAGGGGCTGAAATTTCCGGCCGTGGGAACGACCTTCTCCGTCAGCGGGCTGGTGTTGGTCACATTGAATGTGTAGGGAAAGGCTTCCCCGGCGGTGTAGGGCTGGGTGGCCAGGTCACGGCCGGCATCGTTCCGGGTGCCGCTGATGTCCGCTGCAACCAGTCCGTCCCGTAACGCAACGGCCGCACCGGTAAACGTGACTGTCTTGGTGAGGGATGGCGTCGAGCTGGCCGTGATGGTGAAGCTCGCCTGGGGAACAAAGTAGCCGCGTGCGATGTCCTCGGCCGTCAGCGTGTGCTTTGCCGTGGTGCAGTTGTAGCTTGAACCGGCGGCAAGGTTGTTGTACCGGCAGTTCGGAGCCGACGGCGGAAGGAAGCCGGCGTCGAAGGTGCCGGATACGGGCACCGAGTTCGCCGTGACGTTGGCCGTGCTCCTGACGTTGAACGAGTAGCCCAGCGCCTCGCCCTCACGGTAAGGGTTGGCGATGACGTCCCTGGCAGGTGCGGATCCTGCGACGGAGAGGCCTACCTGCGGCGCCACCGGAACGGTGGCCGTGAAGGTGTGCTGCGAGACCCGGCCGTCCGACGTCGTAAAGGCCGCGTTGAGGTTTTGCGGACCGCTGGCGCTGGTTGAGGCGGTCAGGTCGACGTTGACGGTCACCGAGGCGCCGGGCGCGACGTCGGGCACGGGAACCGTGGAGGCGGACCAGCCGCTGGGGGTGTAGACCGTGGCGTTCGCGCCCGAGAGCGTGGCGGCTTCCTGGTTGGTGATGGTGACAGGGACCTGCTGGGTGGCACCGGGTGCGGTGGTGACAGCCGGCACTGACAGCGGAGCGCAGGCGTAGTTCAACCACGCGTCGTCGAACTTGGAGAACGTGATGTTGTCCGTGTAGTTGCCCTCGTAAAGGACCCCGAACTGCCCGTCTTCCAGCCGGGTCACGGTGGAATAGGCGGAGAAGCCCGGACGGATGGTGCGGACCCCCGGCCAGGTCGCTCCGTCGTCACACGAAATCCTTGCCGATACGTTCTCCCGGCCGGTCTTGGAATTGGAGTTGGTGAAGATCAGTTTCCTGGCCTCAGCGGATCCTTCCGCTGCCGCAGGATACATCCGGGCGATGGCTCCGTTGTTGGCCGGGTCCGGAAGTTCCGTGTCCTGCGTTACCGGGCCGTAAGTGGCGCCGCCGTCGGTGGAGATCGCCACCTTGCGGTAGCCCTGGTTGGCGTTGTCGCGGGAGTTCAAGAGGACCCGGCCGTCCGAAAGTTCCACGGTTTTGTTTTCATCCATGCGGTCACCCACGTTGGCACCCTTGTGCCAGGTGGCCCCGTGGTCATCCGAGAAGACGCTGTAGGCCTGGATTTTATTGGTGCCGTCAGCTTGCCTGACATCCCCGGCGTACTGCTGGATCAGGCGGCCCTTGTACTGGCCGTACTTGAGCTGGATCCCCTCTCCGGAAGACGCAAAGTTGGATCGGATGTCACCTGCTGCGGGGTTCGTCTTGTTGGTGCCCGGCTTCGTGACGCTGGTAATCAGCCGCGGTTGGCTCCAGGTGACGCCGCCGTCGGAGGACTCGATCACGGCGGAGGATATGACAGTGCGGTCGGCATCGTCGTTTCCGTACTGGCTGCCGAAGAAGCCCTGGTCCTTGGAGTAGACGAAGAAGGTGAACACCTTGCCGGTCTCGGCATCAAAAATGTAGGAGGGGTCACTGTAGCCGTACTTGGGGGTGGTTGCATTGCCGGTGTGGCCCGCAGCGATGACCTGCACGGGACCCCAGGTGCGGCCGCCGTCGGTGCTGCGCCGCTGCACGATCGAGTTGGGGTTTGGGGCGTCGGCGGCGCTTCCCGGCCTGCCGTCCCAGGAGGCCAGGACAACACCGTTTCCCAGGTATGTCATGGCCGGGATCCGGTAGAAGAAGTTGCTGGCGGTCCGGTCTGCCGCCAGGTTCATTTCCGACAAGGTCCCGGGAGGTGCCGTGGGGCTGTTCGGCGGGATGGGGGCGGCTCCGGCAGGAACGGCTCCGGCCAGCAGGGCAAGGGCCAAGGCCGCTGTTCCTGCACTCCTTCCCACCACTGCTGCGCGTCTGGTTCTTCTTTTGGTGGAACCCAAATTAGATGTCCTTTCGGGGTGCCCGCTGCATTTGCGGGCCTGGTGAGGTGACCGTCGGGAGAGGCAAAAATCTGCACCTTCTACATACGACGTCCTACCACCGTATAGTGGTCGGCTTCACATTGCTAGACTTAAGGGGTGACGTCCTACATCTTCCCTCATGTCCCCCGACTCCCAGATGCCGTCCCGGCCGTGGAGCACGTCCTCGCCACCCGCGGCACCGGCGGCTACCGGCAGTACCGCATCCCGGCCCTCGCCGTCACCGCACAAGGAACCCTGCTGGCCGCCTACGATGGCCGGCCCAACCTTGATGACCTGCCAAGCCCCATTGACTTGCTGCTCCGCCGCAGCACGGACAGCGGCCGCACATGGGGCAAGCAGGCCGTGGTCCGCACGGGAAAAGGCCTCGAGGGTTTCGGGGATCCGAGCCTGCTGGTGGACATGGAAACGCAGCGCATCTTTCTCTTCCATGCGGCGGGCACCCGGGCGGGATTCTTCGAAGCCACCGCGGGCCACGATCCGGACGATGAGTACGTCCAGCACTGCGATCTCAGCTTCTCCGACGACGACGGCCTGACCTGGCAGCACCGCAGGATCACCAGCCAACTGAAGAACAGTACTGACCGCCCGGTCACGGGAATCTTTGCTGCTGCCGGCCAGGGCATCCAAATCCATTCAGGACCTTTTACGGGCCGGCTGGTGCAGCAGTTCGTTGTCCTCTGCGAGGGCACCATCATGGCCGCCTCCGCGTACAGCGATGACCACGGAGACTCCTGGACCCTCGGCCAGCCTGTTGGTGAGTGTACGCACGGCTTCAGCCCCAACGAAAACAAGGTGGTTGCACTGGCGGACGGCCGCCTCCTGCTGCACAGCCGCGGCACGCCGCGCCGCCTGGCAGCAACATCAGACGACGGCGGGGCCACCTGGAGTGCGCTTAGTCCCGTTGAGGAGCTTCCGGATCCGAGCGACAACGGTTCCCTTGTCCGTTTCGACGGCCTGCCCAATGTGGCCGGCCGGACGGACGGCGCCACCGACTCGTGGCTGCTGGCCACCAACAACCACGACACGGCCCTGCGGCGGAACACTGTACTCAGCCTGTCGCCGGACAACGGCCGCACCTGGCCAACGAAACTGGTCCTGTGCCCGGGAAGCTCCGCGTACTCGACGGCAGCGCGTCTCCCCGACGGCAATATCGGCGTCCTGTATGAGCGGCAGGGTTACCGGGAGATCGTATTCGCCTCCGTGCCGCCGGAGCAGCTCACGCAACAACGTGCTGCGCCTCCCGAGACTGCGCCGGGGGAGGAACCTGGACTGGTATTCGATATGGAACTCCGTTCCATCACCCCCGGACGCCCGGCCGCCTGGCTCAACGCGGGTGATTTCCACGTCATGCCTGCCAATACGGGAGGCTGGAACGTCCATACCTGGAAGGAGATCGGCCAGGGCTACTCCGACGAATCAGCGCAAGTTATCGGCACCCGGGAGGCACAGGACCTGAACTACGGCCCTGTCACACCCGGTTACAGGGCCGGTGACATCCTGGCTTTCACCGGCAGGGCACGCAATCGCGGCACTCTCCCAGTGACCGAGATGCGCCTGGACGGCCCGGGCGCGGATGCGTTCCCCGCTGCGGATCTCCTGCCCGGGGCGGAAGCGCTCTACTTCACTCCCACGCACACCGTGACCGAAGCCGAGGTAGAGCGAGGGTCCGTAGAAGTGGCGTACACGGTCGAGGGAGTCGTGGGCGGTTCCCGCCACCGCACGTCCCGGACCTTTCATTTCGATACTGCAACAGGGGCGGTCCGCGTCGAACACAGGCCTTGGTCGTGACCGGCTTCCGGCCGGACCGTCACTGATCTGCAGTTACGGCACTCCATCCCGGTCAGATCGGCGCCTCCACCAGATCGCACATCTGCCGCAGGCGCCCTGCCCTGTCGCCGGCCGACAGGCCATGCTGGGGAAGCCCGATCTTGAAGCCTGAGATGGCTACCGGCCCCGCCGCCGCCAGGCAGCGCTGGACCTCGGCGCGGTTCAGCAGCGAGCTCGGCGGGGCACCATCAACCTCAAGAGCAGGGAGGTGGGCATCAATCCATGGGTATCCGAACTCTGTTGGCTCCGGGGAGCATCCGGAAAACATAATCCCCGCGAGGACGCCTGCTTCCCGGGCAAGCAGCAAATGCTCAACTGCGGTGCCGGTGTCCCCTGATTCAATGACCGACCGCGCCCAATTGACCAGGACTCCAACCTGATCCCACCCCTGGCCCTGGAGCGAGGCGACGACATTGACCTCCTCAGCGAATGTCAGAAAGCCCTTCTCCGGCCTACTCCCCCGCCGCGGAGCGTCGCAGTGCTCCACGAGCACACGCGTGCTGCCCCATTCCCAGTCGAGTACTTCCTTAAGGGACTCCTCAAACAAGCGGGACGAGGAATGCAGGGGCGGCGCAGAGTGCAGCTCAATTGCCTCCACCTTGTGCCCCTCGCCCGCGAGGCGGGAGGCATAATCCCGCACGCCTGAAACAAACTGCAGCGCCGCCCTCCGCCCTTCATCGTCCCTGGAGGCCAAGCCGAAAGTGGGGGCCTGGCTCACTCGCTTCATGGTGCCGGGAATTGCGGTCACTACGGCCGACCACCCCTCGGGAGCCCCCGCCGGCCACGGGCTTCCGCCATGGGGGCCGTAGGGCAGCTCCAATCCCCGGATTGAAGGGATACAGCCCAACTCCTGGTAGAAGCGCTGCGGCAGGTCTTCCGGCTGGGCAGGATAGGCACCAACGATGAGGGACGACATTTGGACTCCGTTGTGGATGGCGAACGCACTTGACGATGCGCTGTGATGGGACTTACAGTTTTATCACGAGCTCGGACGTCCTACATCCGATAAACCCTCTGGAATCGCGAGGCCCACATGAACATCTCCTCCAAGAACCTGCCGCTGGTCAATGACGCCAGCCGCCGGAACTTCCTCAAGCTGACTGGCGCCATGGGCGTCGCCGCGGCCTTCACCGCTTCAGTGGCTGCGTGCGGCAGCCCGGCAGCCACAACCACCGGCGGAGGCGCCGCAAGCGCCGCCGCGATCAACAAGGACCTCATCATTGAGGCGGGCATCTCCTACGCACTCTCCACCGGTTTTGATCCCCTGAGTTCCTCCGGAGCCACGCCCATGGCCGCGAACCTGCACATCTTTGAAGGCCTCGTGGAGCTGCATCCGGCCACCCGCGAGCCGTATAACGCCCTGGCAGCCGCGGACCCCAAGAAGGTCAACGACACCACGTACCAGGTGACCATCCGCGATGGTGCCAAGTTCCACGACGGTTCGCCCGTCACCACCGAGGACGTCGCTTTCTCGTTCACCCGCGTCATGGACCCGGCAAACAAGTCCCTGTTCTCGCAGTTCATCCCGTTCATCCAGGACGTAAAGCCCGTCGACGCAAAGACGGTGGAGTTCACCCTGAAGTACGCCTTCCCCGGGTTCGGCCCCCGCATCTCCGTGGTGAAGATCGTCCCCAAGGCACTCGCCAGCGACCTGAAGGCCTTTGATGCCAAGCCGGTGGGCTCCGGTCCCTACAAGCTCATCTCCGCCGTCAAGGACGACAAGATCGTTTTCGAGGCGTTCGCCGACTATAACGGCCCCAAGCCTGCGCTGGCCAAGGGCATGACCTGGCACCTGCTCTCCGACGCCGCTGCCCGCGTCACCGCCGTGCAGTCCGGCCGTGTCCAGGCCATCGAGGACGTCCCCTACCTGGACGTGGAAGGACTCAAGTCCAAGGTCAAGGTTGAATCCGTCCAGTCCTTTGGCCTGATGTTCCTGATGTTCAACTGCGCAAAAGCCCCCTTCAACAACAAGCTCGTCCGCCAGGCGCTGCACTACGGGCTGGACAAAGACGCCATCATCAAGAAGGCCCTCTTCGGCAACGCCAAGCCGGCCAGTTCCTACTTCCAGGAAGGCCACCCGGACTACGTCAAGGCCAAGAACGTCTATGGCTACGATGCCGGTAAAGCTGAACAGCTGCTCAAGGAAGCCGGCGTCACCAGCCTTGAGTTCGAACTGCTCACCACGGACACCGCCTGGGTCAAGGATGTCGCGCCGCTGATCCTCGAGTCCTGGAACAAGATCCCGGGCGTGAAGGTCACAGTGAAGAGCATCCAGTCCGGCGCGCTGTACGCGGACCGCGTTGGCGCCGGTGACTACTCCGTCGTCGCGGCTCCGGGCGATCCGTCAGTCTTCGGTAATGACGCGGACCTGCTCCTGAGCTGGTTCTACTCGGGCGCTACCTGGATGGAAAAGCGTGCCTACTGGACCGCGCCTGAACGCGCCAAACTGCAGGAACTCATGAATAAGGGTTCGCAGGCAGCTGCGGCAGATGCCAAGAAGATCACCGGCGAAATTGTGGACCTCGTCTCAGAGGAACTTCCCCTGTACCCGATCTTCCACCGCCAGCTGCCCAGCGCGTGGGACGACAAGAAGCTCAACGGCTTCAAGCCGCTGCCCACCACTGGCATGTCGTTCATCGACGTCGGCCGCACGTCCTAGGCAGCCCCTTGCGTTGCGAGGCCGGCCCCGCGCACCTGATCCCCTCGGGAGCAGCCAGGGCAGGCCTCGCAACTTATTGAACTGCAGCATCCAAACACACCGGAGAATAAATTGGTCACGATATTGCGCCTGCTGGGCCGCAGGCTCGCAGCATTGCCATTGATGATCCTGGGCATCACCCTGCTGGTCTTCCTCGTACTGCAGGCCGCACCGGGCGATCAGGCAAGCTCGGCACTGGGCGAAGGCGCCAGCGAAGAAGCAAAGCAGCAGTACCGCCAGGAGAATGGGCTGGACGATCCGCTGGTCGTCCAATACTTCGCTTTCCTTGCAAAGCTGCTGCAATTCGACCTCGGTGTCACCACACCGCCCGCCAAGTCCGTGGCGTCGATGATCGGCTCAGCGTTCCCGCTCACGCTCCAGCTGACGTTCCTGGGCGTCATTATCGCGGTGGTCGTATCCCTGGTATTCGGAATCCTCGGCGCACTTTACCGTGATAAGTGGCCGGACCAGCTGGTCCGGGTCTTCTCCATAGCCGCCATCGCCACACCGTCGTTCTGGCTGGGCATCCTGCTCATCCAGTGGTTCGCCTTGGGCTCCAGTCCCCTGTTCCCCTCAGGCGGAATTGCGACGCCGGAATCAGGTTTTGGCGGATGGCTGAACTCCATGGCCCTCCCGGCCCTCGCCCTCGGCATTCCCGTCTCGGCATCACTGATCCGCGTGGTCCGCACCTCAATGGTGGAGGAACTGGACCGGGACTACGTGCGCACAGCCATCGGCAACGGTGTTCCCTACCGTGAGGTGGTCTCCCGGAACGTGCTGCGCAACGCACTGGTGACTCCGGTGACCGTGCTGGGACTCCGCGTCGGCTACCTGCTGGGCGGCGCCGTCGTGATTGAAATGATTTTTGCCCTGCCCGGCATGGGCCAGCTCATCCTGAACGGCATCACCAACCTGGACGTCAACCTCGTCCAGGGCGTGGTGCTCACCATCTCCGTCACCTTCGTTCTGGTGAACATCGTGGTGGATCTCCTGTACTTGCTCATCAACCCCCGAATCAGGACGGTATAGCCCATGCGCAGCAAACTCGCTGAACGGCTGAGCGCCCCGGGCCTCCGGTTCAAAGCCCTACCCTGGGGCTCCCGCATCGCCCTCCTCTTCCTCATCGCGGTCGTCCTGGCCGCCATCCTCGCGCCGGTCCTCGCCCCGCACGATCCGCTTGAGACCTTCATCCCGGCCACCCCGCCCGGCGCCGAGCACTTCTTCGGCACCGACCGGCTGGGACGCGACATCTTTTCCCGCCTGCTCTTCGGCGCCCAGTCCTCGCTGCTGATCGGCCTCGGCGCCGTTGGCCTGGCCATCCTGGTGGGCGCCCTGCTGGGCTCCTTCGCAGCGACGTCCAGCAAGGCCGTGAACGAACTGATCATGCGCCTCATGGACATCCTGATGGCCTTCCCCGGCATCGCCCTGGCGGCGGTACTGCTGGCAGCGTTCGGCAACTCGGTTCCCACCATCATCATTGCGATCGCCATCATCTACACCCCGCAACTGGCCCGCGTGGTCCGCGCCAACGTGCTGTCCCAGTACGGCGAGGACTACGTCCGCGCCGAACGCGTCATCGGCGCGGGCCGGTTCTACATCCTCCTCAAGCACATCGTCCGCAACACGGCCGCCCCCGTGCTGGTGTTCGCCACGGTCATGGTGGCCGACGCCATCATCCTCGAAGCGTCGCTCTCCTTCCTGGGCGCCGGCGTGCAGGACCCCGCGCCATCGTGGGGCAACGTGATCTCCTACGGACGCAACCTGGTGCTCTCCGGCGGCTGGTGGGCCACAACCTTCGCCGGTGCCACCATCCTGCTCACGGTTCTGTCGCTGAACATCCTCGCCGAGGGCCTTACCGACGCCATGGTGAACCCCAGGCTGCGCAAGGCGGCGGCCGTAAAGGACGACGACGGATCAGCTGCGGCTATTGGCGCTGCAGTTGCGGTGGACACGGAAGTTGGCACGTCCGTGGCCCAGTCCTCCGTCGTGGAACAGCACGAGCTCGACGGCGTCCAGGCGGCTCCCGGCGGCGTCCTTACCGAGGAGGACTACAACCAGGCCGCCGTCCTGTCCGACCCGAAGCTTGCTGCGGCGAACCCGCACCTGCTGTTGGATAAGGAACTGGAACTGCTGGCCGCCATCGAAGCCAGGCGCACCGACAGGCTCCCCCAAGTGGAACCGGGCGCCCGCAACGTGCTGGAAGTGAAGAACCTATCCATCCGTTTCCCGGCCCGCTTTGGTGACATCGCAATCGTGGACAACGTCTCGTTCACAGTCCGCGAAGGCGAGACCATGGGCCTGGTGGGCGAGTCGGGCTGCGGCAAGTCCATCACGTCCCTGGCGGTCATGGGGCTTCTGCCCAAAACGGCAGAGGTCACCGGGTCCATCAAGTTCGACGGCAAGGAACTGCTGGATCCGGCCACGAAGCACAGCAGCATCAAGGCCTACGAAGGCCTCCGTGGTGAACAGATCGCCATGGTCTACCAGGACGCCCTGAGCTCCCTCAACCCGTCCATGAAGATCAAGGACCAGATGGAGCAGCTGACCAGGCGCGGCGGCCGCAAGACCCCCGCCGAGCTGCTGGAAATGGTCAAGCTCGATCCGGTACGGACCCTGGCCAGCTACCCGCACGAGCTTTCCGGCGGGCAGCGCCAGCGCGTGCTGATCGCCATGGCCCTGTCGCGCTCCCCCAAGATCGTGGTGGCCGATGAACCCACCACCGCCCTGGATGTGACCGTCCAGAAACAGGTGGTCGACCTGCTCAACGAGCTGCGCGAGCAGCTCGGATTCGCCATGGTGTTCGTCAGCCACGACCTCGCCCTGGTGGCGTCCCTGGCGCACCGGATCACCGTGATGTACGCCGGCCAGGTGGTGGAATCCGCCCAGGCATCCGAGCTTTTGCGCAATCCCAAACATGAGTACACCCGCGGCCTGCTCGGCGCTGTCCTCTCCATTGAGGCCGACGCCGTCCGCCTGCACCAGATCCCCGGCACCGTTCCCTCACCGCGCGACTTCGCACCGGGCGACCGCTTCGCGCCGCGTTCCCTGCGGTCCGACGCCGATCCCGACCAGAAGCTGGTCCTGACCCCGGTTGGAGCCGCGGCCGGCGGCGATGCCGACCACTACTGGGCAAGCCACCTGAAGGAGGATGCGAAATGAGTGAATCAACCGGCAAGCCGGTCATCGAACTCAAGGACGTCAAGGTCTACCACCAGGCGCGGGGCGGCAAACTCTTCCGGCCCAACATAGTCAAAGCAGTGGACGGCGTGGACTTCACCATCAGCCGCGGCGAAACCGTCGGCATAGTGGGTGAGTCCGGCTGTGGCAAGTCCACGCTTGCGTCGGTCCTTGTGGGGCTCCAGCCGCCGACGTCGGGCCAGGTGCTGTTCCACGGCAGGCCCGCCATTAAGCGGAACGCCGCGCTGCGCAAGGAGTTCGGCCGGTCGGTGTCCGTGGTCTTCCAGGATCCGGCCACTGCACTGAACCCGCGCATGACGGTCCAGGACATCCTCACGGATCCCTTGCAGATCCACGGGATCGGCACCGCCGCTTCCCGTGCAGCGAAGGTCAAGGAACTGTTGGCGCTGGTGGGACTGCCGCAGTCCGCAGCCGAAGTGACGCCGTCACAGGTCTCGGGCGGCCAGCGGCAGCGCGTGGCGATCGCCCGGGCACTGGCGCTGGACCCGGACATCATTGTGGCCGATGAGCCCACCTCGGCACTCGACGTGTCCGTCCGTGCCCAGGTGCTGAACCTGCTCTCTGACCTGAAGACCGAACTGAACCTCGGCATGGTGTTCATCTCGCACGACATCCAGACCGTCCGGTATGTCTCCGACCGCATCTGCGTCATGTACTTCGGCAAGATCGTCGAGCAAGGCAGCGCAGCCCAGGTGTTCGACAACCCCACCAACGACTACACCAAGAAGCTCTTGGGCGCTGCCCCGAGCCTTCTCCACATCTAGATCCCCCCATCAGCACCAATCATCGGAGAACCTACGTGTCCACCCAGTTCCAGGGCGTCATCCCGCCCGTTGTCACCCCCCGCCACGCCGACGGCAGCATCGACACGGCGTCGCTGACCAACGTCACCAAGCATCTGCTCGACGGCGGCGTATCCGGACTGTTCGTCCTGGGCTCCTCTGCAGAGGTTCCGTACATGACCAACGCCGAGCGTGAGCTGGTGGTCAGCACCATCGCCGAAGCCAACGCGTCTGCTGGTGCTGACGCCGTGCCGCTGATCGTCGGCGCAAACGAGCAGACCACGAACCGCGTCATCGAGGAGGCGAAAAAGGTCATCGACCTCGGCGCCGACGCCATCGTGGTGACCTCCATGTACTACGCGATCGGCAACGCCGCAGAAACTGAAACGCACTTCCGCGCCGTCCACGCCGCCGTCGACAAGCCGATCTTCGCCTACGATGTTCCGGTCCGCACGCACTTCAAGCTCCCCACCGACCTGCTGGTCCGGCTGGGCCGTGACGGCGTGATTGCCGGCGTCAAGGATTCCTCCGGCGACGACGTCTCCTTCCGCCAACTGCTGCTGGCGGCGAAGGACATCCCGAACTTCGACATCTTCACCGGCCACGAAGTCGTTGTCGACGGCGCCCTCCTGGGCGGTGCACAAGGCGTGGTGCCCGGCCTGGGCAACGTGGACCCGCGCGGCTACCGCAGCCTCGTCGACGCCGCCCAGGCAGGCGACTGGGCAAAGGCCGCATCCGAACAGGACCGCCTCGCAGACCTCTTCGAGATTGTGTACACCCCCAATGGCCGCGTCTCCGGCGGGGCGGCAGGCCTCGGTGCCTTCAAGACGGCCCTGCAGCTCATGGGCATCATCGAATCCAACACCATGAGCGTGCCGATGCTTTCCCTCAACGAAACCGAGACCACGGCCATCAAGGTGATCCTGGAACGCAACGGGCTGCTCTAGCACCGCCCAAGAAAGAGAGCAGATGCAGTACGCGATCGGTGTTGATCTTGGCGGCACCAAGACTGCTGCGGGCGTTGTTTCCTCCGCCGGCGAGGTCCTGTTCCCGGAGACGATTCCTACTCTGAACCGGGCCGGCAGTGATGCACTCCTCGATGCCACCGCTGGACTGGTTTCATCCCTCCTTGGCCGGGCCCGGGCTGAAGGCCTGGATGTTGCAGGTGTCGGGGTAGGCTCTGCCGGGGTGATTGATGCCGGGCGCGGCGTGGTGGTGTCGGCGACGGACGCGATCTTCGGCTGGACCGGGACGGCACTCACCGGCGGGTTGGCAACGCGGCTGGGCCTGCCGCCGTCGTCCATCAAGGCCGTGAACGATGTCCACGCGCACGCCCTGGGTGAATCCTGGGCAGGTGCCGCCGCTGGAACCGCCAGTTCGCTCCTGGTGGCTTTCGGCACCGGCGTCGGCGGAAGCTTTGTGCTCTCCGGGCACCCGGTCCTGGGCCACCGGTTCGTGGGCGGCCATGTGGGCCACTTCGCTTCACCCTACGCGTACGACGGCGGCACTCCGGTTCCCTGCGTTTGCGGCGGTTCCGGCCATGTCGAGGCCATAGCCTCCGGGCCCGCCATCCACGCCACCTATCTGAGGCTCGGCGGCCGCGAGGGGGAGGCGGCTGACACGCGGGCCGTTTTCGCGCTGGCGGGAGCGGGCGACACTACGGCCATCAGAGCCGTAAGGCTCGGCGCGTCTGCCGCCGGCCAGGCTGTTGGCGGACTGGCCAACGTCCTCGACCCGGCGGTAGTTGTTGTTTCCGGCGGACTCACCGATGCCGGCGCCCCCTGGTGGGAACCCATGGAGCGGGCGCTGCGGGCCGAGCTCCTCCCCGCCTTGTCCGGGCTTCCGGTCCTGCCCGCCAAGCTCGGCAACGCAGCGGCTATCGCGGGCGCTGCGCGCCTTGTCCTGCCGCACACAAACCCCTCCGAAGGAACCGACCAGTGATCCTGACTTCCGAAGCACTCGAGGCCCTGCGCGGGCACCTCATTGTGTCCTGCCAGGCCTATCCCGGGGAGCCAATGCGCGATCCCCGGACCACGGGGCAGGTAGCCGCCTCCGCGGTTATTGGAGGCGCTGCCGCCGTGCGGGTCCAGGGCCTGGCCGACGTGCAGCACACGCGTTCCGCGGTAGAGGTCCCGGTGATCGGGCTCTGGAAAGACGGCCATGACGGCGTCTTCATTACTCCCACCCTTCGGCACGCACTGGCAGTCGCCAACGCCGGCGCCCATGTTGTGGCAATCGACGGCACCCGCCGGGGCCGGCCGGACGGCCTCACCCTGGCGCAGACGGTGGCCGGCATCCATGCTGAATCCCACGCCCTCGTGATGGCGGACTGTGGTTCCTTCGACGACGCCGCGGCAGCGGTCGAAGCCGGAGCAGACCTTGTGGGCACCACGCTGTCCGGCTACACCGGCGAGCGTCCCAAAACCTCCGGCCCCGACCTGGACCTCCTTCGGCATATCGCGGGAGCGGACTTTGGGGTCCCCGTCATCGCCGAAGGCCGCATCCATACTCCCGCCCAGGCACGGCAGGCCCTCGACGCCGGCGCCTTCGCCGTCGTCGTCGGGACAGCGATCACGCACCCGGCCACCATCGCCGGCTGGTTCGCCGAGGCCCTGAAATGACGCCGCCGGCCGCGCCGCCCGGCAACTACCTCATCTCGGGCACAGTTGTGACGGACGGGCATTCTGCCGCGAATTCCGCGGTCGCCGTAGTTGACGGCATCATCGCCTACGTGGGGCCCTTGGCCGATCTTGACCGCTCCGTCCTGCCTGAACTTGAACCGCTCGAACCTCCGGCCGGAAGCATGATCCTGCCAGGCCTGGTGGATTTGCACTGCCATGGCGCGGCCGGCGGAGACTTTCCAAGCGGCAACCTGGCCGCGGCCCGCACTGCCATAGACTTCATCCACCGCAGCGGTACCACTACCCTGCTGGCCAGCCTGGTGACCGCGCCGCGCGAAGACCTGTTGAAGGGCATGATGGCCCTGCGGCTGCTGACTGACGAGGGGCTCATCGCGGGCATACATGCCGAGGGCCCGTTCCTGTCCGACGCCCGCTGCGGGGCGCAGGACCCGCGGTTCCTGCTGGACCCCGACCTGGACCTGCTGGACGAGTTGCTGGACGCCGCCGGCGGTCACCTGCGGACCATGACTTATGCGCCGGAACTGGCCGGCGCGGAGGCCCTGGTCCGAAAGCTTGCGGAGAACGGCGTGGTTCCGTCGCTGGGCCACACGGATTCTGACGCACGGACTGCGGCGGCTTCCCTCACGGAGGCCGCGGAACTGCTTGCCGCCTCCGGCCGCGAACCGATCTCGCGCCCCACGGTCACACACTTGTTTAACGGGATGCCTCCGCTTCACCACCGCAGCCCGGGCCCTGTTGCCGCTTGCCTACGGCTGGCCGGCGCCGGCAGGGTGGCCGTCGAACTTATCGCCGACGGCGCGCATCTTGACCCGGATACCGTTCAGATGGTTTTCGAACTGGTGGGCGCGGACAATATTGCTCTCGTGACCGATTCCATGGCCGCCACAGGCCTGCCTGACGGTGACTATCGTCTGGGGCCTGCTTCCGTCTCGGTCAGGAATTCCGAGGCGCGACTGACCGGCAACGGGTCCCTGGCCGGCGGCACCGCGACCCTCCTTGACGTTGTCCGCCGCACCATCGAGGCAGGTGTGGATCCGGCCGCCTCCGTTAAGTCAGCTACGGCCGTTCCGGCGGCGATTATCGGCCGGGCCGGAGACCTTGGGAGCCTCCGCGCGGGCCGCCGCGCCGACGTCGTTGTGGTGGACCGGGACTTCCACCGCGTCCTGGTCATGCGCGCTGGCCGCATCCTGTGCCGCCCCGCAGCCCGGCCCTGAACCTGCCGTCTCCGGCTCCTTGTGCAGCGGCCCTACACTGCGGCGGATGCACCGCCCACGCGCACGGCTACCTGTCCGCTGCCTGGAGGCAATTGCGCAGCAGCGGCTTCGTCAGCCACCACCGTCACGTGAGGGTGCAGCTGCAGGACCGATGCAGGGCAGTCCGATGTCACAGGTCCGTTGAGGGCGGCAGCAAGGATGCCTGCCTTGTCCGCGCCGTTGACCACCAGCAGGAGATGCCGGGCTTCAAGAATGGTGCCCAGTCCCTGGGTGATGCAGAGCAGGGGCACGTCCGACGGCGAGTCGAAGTAGCGCGCGTTGGCCTGCCGGGTTCGTTCTGTGAGCATTTCAACCCGGGTCCGGGAATCCAGTGCCGAGCCCGGTTCATTGAAGGCCAGGTGGCCATTGTGGCCGATCCCGAGGATCTGCACGTCAATGCCGCCCGCGCCGGCGATGGCAGCCTCGTAGTCAGCCGCCGCGCGTTGGGGGTCCGGGGCGCTCCCGTCCGGCACCGAAACCTTCGCGGGGTCAAGGTGCAGCCTTTCAGTCACTTCGCGCCGGACAACTTCAGCGTAGCTTTCAGGATGTCCTGCCGGCAGGCCCACATATTCGTCCAGCGCGAAGGCCCTGGTACGCGTCACATCAAGCTGGTGCCTGGCCAGAGCTTTATAGATCGGAAGGGGCGATCCTCCCGTTGCCACACCCAGCACGGCGTTCGGCTTACTGCGGATGACGGCTGCCAGGATCCCGGCCGCGACGGCGCCTGTGGCTGGGGCGGTAGGCACTACGAAAATTTCCACGGCAAAGCACTCTCTACGAAAAACGGAACCGGGCACGGGTGAGGCCGCCCGGAGCGCGGGCGTTGAAGGAAGTCCAGGCAGGGAGTCGGCGGGCGTCCGTCAGGAGGCCGCGACGTCCTTGAGTTTCAGGCGGATGCCGTCGAAGTGGCGCTGGAGGCGCTCTGATGCCAGGGTCTTGTCCCTGCCGGCTACGGCCTCGTAGATGTCCCAGTGGATCTGGACCTGTTCTTCAAGGTTGACCGGCCCGGAACCGAGCGCCTCATGGATTTGGCGGTACACCTGCCAGAACACGTCCATCAGGTTGATGAGCAGTTCGTTGTTCAGGGGTGCGTAGAGACGGCGGTGGAACTCCGCGTCATGCTCCGCGAGGGGTTCGCCTTTTGCGGCGGCATCCTGCATCGCCTGCATGGTGGACCGGAGGTCTGCAAGATGGTCCTCCGTCAAAAGGTCGATGGCCGAACCGATGAGACCCGATTCAAGTGCCTGCCGCACATCAATGAGTTCCATTGCTTCTTCGCCCTTGTGCCTGAGCGAGAGCCTGCCGCGGAA
Source organism: Paenarthrobacter sp. NEAU-H11 (assembly GCF_050573415.1). NCBI lineage: Bacteria > Bacillati > Actinomycetota > Actinomycetes > Micrococcales > Micrococcaceae > Paenarthrobacter > Paenarthrobacter sp. NEAU-H11. The sequence goes on from NZ_JBNZGA010000008.1 coordinate 16,754, forward strand.
GGTCAGTCCGGACACCAGGGCACTGAAGTTGTTGGGGGCAACGAACATGCCGAACCCGTGCCTGATTTCTATGACGCCGAGCGCCTGCAAAACCTTGAGGGACTCGCGGACAGTGTTCCGGCCTACACCCAGCTCAGCGGACAGTTCACTCTCGGTGGGAAGCGCGTCCCCAACATCGAGGCCACGTTCCAGGATCAGTTCCATGATGCGCGTTTGAAGTGCCTGGGAACGGATTTGCGCGCTAAACCTTGCCGACGATACCGCTGCGGGTGTTACTGTCACGTGATCTCCTTCGACCGCACTCTGTCGGCGGTCTTCCTCTTTTAGTAAGTGTACAGGAGATAGGACGTCCCTCCTTCGTTTTCGGGAAATGTTTTATCCGCTCCCGGCAGGGCAGGTGCCCAAGTTCCCAGGACGGCCAGTCCCGGGCATGGCGATCTTCACGCTCAAGATCACCTGGTTGAACTTCAGCTACGGCGTTCCTGCTGCCGGCGAACCCCCGCCCCGTCCGGCCCGCCCACCCCCGACTGCAGGGCCAGGCCAGTACGGACGGCCGTGGAAGTTATCCTTCATCATCCCGATCCACCCAGCGCCGGGTAGTCATGGTTTGCGGTTAGGGCTTGCGCTACGGGTCAAGGCCACCACTTGCAAACCCTATCGTAAGCATGCTTATGATATGTGCAGCCGAAGACGAACGGCATGGAGAATCGAGAAGGGCGCGCTCAGCGAACGGGGCGCGCTTTTTTCGTGCCTAAGCGTTACGGAGTTGCGCCCGGGTCTCCGGTCATGCCGTCCTAGACTTTCGCCATGCACCCCTTAGCGGCAATCGGCCTGGTGTTCCTCACAGGGCTTGCCTGGATGGTCACCATCCTGACCTTGTTGATTGCCCTGGCCAAAGCCCGGCGCCGTCCTCCGGCTGAAATCAGGCACGCAGGCCCAAACGACTGATGGCGAGGCAGCGTAGCATTAGCCGGCTAGAGGGTTGCCAGTTCAGGAACACTTGGCAGCTACTTGGGCAGAGTGAAGAAGCTCTCGGAACCGTCCGGATGATGCACTGGAGCCTCGGCGCGGACGACCTCAAGCTCAGCAATGTCCACAAGCCGCCGGCTCCCGGCGAGCACGTCCATCATCCAAAACAGCTCATGATTGGGGGCCAGCTCCGTCACCTCACCGCGGTGGACAAGGGTGCCCTTGCAGTAGGCCTCTACGCAGTCACCGGAGGTGAGCTCACTGTTGGAGCGAATGAATGTGCCGCGGGAATCGGTCAGGTCGGAATTGTCGTCCATGCTCCCAGCCTTGCGCTTGAAGGTTACTAGCAGGTAACCGGGGAGAGACGCCTTCGGCGTCCCCTAAGGGACGGATAGTCCGCTCCGCTCTACGCCCGGTGGCTGGAACGCCGCAAAATCACTGCAACGCAAGGCCCGCGGGAAGGTCGCTGACAGCCGTGGTCAGAAACCCATTCAGGAACACCCACCAGACACATGAACGCCGAGAACTCGGACAGAAAGAGACCTGACGCGACGTGGCGAGTTCACTGACACAGGTGTGCGCCTGCTACGCCCGCGGGACCGATTCAACCGAGTCCACCGCGAATGGCTTGGCCGCCGAGCGCTGCAGGGGACGACGAAGGCGGACCTGGTACAAACCATCCCTGAACGTGACGCGGGGATCCAACTGGACAACCAAGAGGGGCTCTTCGCGGGCCGCGTCCACCCTCAACACTATTCCCTCACGCCGGCCGTCCACGAGCAGCGGTGTGGCCGGCTCCACCGCGGTCTCCCTCAGGCGGTTCTGAAATTCCGCCGTGGCCGCCAGGAAGAGGATTCCATGGGCGGCCCCAACGACGCGCAGCGGAATCACCATGTCACGCGGCGGGTGTGCGGGAGAGGGCGGAGCTTGCACCTGATAGTGCCGGGCAGACGACGTCCTGGCTGCCTTCAAGACCCGGTCGCATTCCGGGCAACGGGTGCGCCTCCCGACGTCGGCCACCATGGTCACCAGCAGTCCCCTGGGTGCGTGAGCCCACTTATCGGCCACAATGTGGCACCACGCCGGGTGGTACTCGTTCCCGTACTTCATCACGTAGACCTGATCATCGCCGAGGAGGGGCATCCCCTCCCGCCAGGCGGCCGGCTGGATCGGCTTGAGCACGCCGAGGTCACCGGCTCTCGCATCGGCGGGGCGGCCCGCATTAAGGTACTTGCGCAACAACGGACTGCGTTGCCTTTTTGACTGTGGAATCCCAGGTCCTTCCTGTGCAACGGGAGTGCGATCAGGCACACCCTCATGACCCCCTACTCAGCTTGCGTCCATTTCCCGCAAGTTGCCAGCCGGGACTATATCTTTCTGTCCGGACCAGGGCGCGAAGTTCCGCCAGGATGCTTGACGCGTGATAATTCACCCCCGCAGTCATGCTGCCTGATCTCAATGCCCCGATGAATGAGCAGAAGTTCCATCGCTGCTTGTCATTCTGATATGCCCCCATAATCGCCGGGCGCGTCCTCCGCGCAACCAGGGCGCTACCGCGCCGGCGTCAACCCGGCCAGGAACTCCCCTACGCGCGCACCGTCGCCCTCTACCTCACCAGTGACACCACCGCCACCTCCATCCGCCTTCCACCATCCACACCAGCGAAACCGCCGTCCGCGGACAGGCCTACCTCATGCCGGCACCATGGCGGCGCTCACCGGAGTGCTCGCCGCACAGGGCGTCACTATCGTCGGAGACGAAACCTTCTCCCCTACGACGGCGAACCCGGCACCAGCCGCCCTGCCCGTCGGCTCCACCCAAACCAGCGCGATCAACGCCGAATTCTTCTGCCGCGGCAGCTTCCTCGAACCCACCGACCGCATCACGCTCCCGACCACCCGTCAGGAAGCAGCCAAAGCGGCCGCCGTCGAACACCCCGTGGAAACCATCGCATCCCAGCCAGCTGATGCGACGCTCCGGCAAGGCCGGCACCACTGGGCAGACGTGCTCGATTCCAGAACCTTCCCGAGCGATGAAGACTGCCCCGCACTTCTCGCCAGCCTGCAATTCCAGGGAATCCGCGACCGGCTCAACGCAGACTTTCCCGGCCTGGACGAACCGATGGAGCTGATCCTGTTCGCCCAAACCGACCAGGCACCCAAGTGGTCACGCATCGGGCGGGCACAGCAACTGCTCCACCATGCATACTCGCACCAGCGTCGACCGGACTCCAGGTTGTCAGGCTGTTTCATGCACGCGCCGGGCTTCTCGGCATAGGCCGCTCCGCCATCCCGTCGCTGCGTCTCGTGCCAGTAGCGACCCCATGTCAATTTGAAGCGCTGATCACCCGATCACGCCCGGCAAAAACGCCCGTCACGGTAAGCACTGCCATGATGCCCGCGGTGACGAGGAGCGCAAGCGTCCAGTCTCCGCTTACGTCGCGAAGACCGCCGAACATTACCGGCCCCACCGCACCGAGGCCGTACCCGACAGATTGCGCCATGCCGGACAGGGATGCGGCCTGCGGGTAATTCACGGTCCGGAGGCTAAACAGGGACAGAGCGATGACAATGAGGCTCCCGCACCCGATTGCCCCGAGAAAGATCCACAGCAGTATGAGGTCCGGCGCAAGGGCCAGCCCGAGAAACGTCACGAACATAAGCGCGCCGCTCGTAAAGGATACGAGCCGTTGGTCCGAACCCCGGTGAAGGATTCCCCCTGCGGCAAGGCTCGCGAACACGCTGATGAGCAGGAAAACGGACAGATGGATGCCCGCAGTAGTCGCGGGGACCCCTTGGCCTTGCTCGATAGTGGGCAACCATGCCATCAGGACGTAGAAGGCGATCGATTGCAGCCCCATGAAGATCGTCACCTGCCAGCCCAAGGCCGAAACCCAGGGCGACAGGTACGAGGCGTCTGGCGTGATGACGTGTGCGGTGCCTGCCCTGTGCCGGCGCAGCCACGGCAGGAGCACGGCCATGGCGATAAGGGCAAGTCCCACCCAGATTCCGAGGGCAAGCCGCCAGCCCCCCGGGGATGTTTCTGCCACGGGAACGACGACGGCGGCCCCGATCGCGGCGAAGGCCGCCTGTGTGGCGGTGTAGCTTCCGGTGACCTGGCTGACCCTCGTCGGAAAGTCCCGCTTCACGAGGGAAGGCACCAAAACATTGAGAAACGCGATAGCCATGCCGATCAGTGCGGTGCCCGCCCAGATGAAGCCGGGCACCGGTAAGGAGCGAAGCACGATGCCCAAGGCAAGGATCAGCAGGGACATCCACAGCGCCCGGTCGAGACCCAGACGGGAAGCGAAGCCGGGCGCCACAGGTGAGAAGACTGCGAAAGCAAAGAGCGGAAGGCCTGTGAGGAACCCTGCTGCGGCGCTTGAAAACTCAAGATCACTGCTGATGTTCGCGAGTACCGATCCCACACTGACAAAGGACACCCGAAGGTTAACCGCGATGAGCAGTACCCCGATGAAGGCCAGGCCAAACCTGACAGTGCGATCCGGGGCGTTCCGGGTGACAACGGGCATGATACGTTCTTCCACCGTTCAGGAGATTAGGAGCGCACGAGGCGCCCAGCCGATTCCAGCCTTGCCGGTAGTGAGCAAGGGATCCCCAAGCAGCTGGAGTGGTTATCCAAGGGTGAGTGAGTGCCGCGAACATTCCTGCGCTGCTAGGCGCTGATTTCCAGTGTGACACCATCGTTCCCATGGAAAATTCGGCGTTCACCAAGATCCTTGAGCACTATCCAGACAAGTGATCCATCGGGTGTGGCGCAGTCTATCGTTCCGTACGTCACGTACCCTCCGCCGTCTGTAACCCGCACATCTTGGCCCTCCGCCAGCGCGTCCCGTGAGACTGATCGCCAGTGAGGTCTCACCAGGGATTGAGGGGGCAGTTCGAGTGACGCGGTTTCAATTGCCATTAGTGCTCCTAATTGATGCCGAAAGCCGCGGTCTTGGTGCCGAACCTTGTTCTGGACACGAGCAGGCTTCCGGTCAACGTGTTGTGGGGAACTCCCGTGTTACCAGCCGCGTTCGGCGAGGCGGTGGGGCTGGGGGATCTCGTCGACGTTGATGCCCACCATGGCTTCGCCGAGGCCGCGGGAGGCCTTGGCGATGACGTCGGGGTCATCGAAGAAGGTGGTGGCCTTCACGACGGCGGCGGCGCGCTGGGCCGGGTTGCCGGACTTGAAGATGCCCGAGCCGACGAACACGCCGTCAGCGCCGAGCTGCATCATCATGGCCGCGTCAGCGGGGGTGGCGATGCCGCCGGCGGTGAACAGCACCACCGGAAGCTTGCCGGCGGCGGCAACTTCCTTGACCAGTTCGTACGGTGCCTGCAGTTCCTTCGCCGCAACGTACAGCTCGTCCTCGGGCAGGGCCGCAAGCTTGGCGATCTCGGAACGGATCTGGCGCATGTGGCCGGTGGCGTTCGAGACGTCGCCGGTGCCGGCCTCGCCCTTGGAACGGATCATGGCCGCACCCTCGTTGATGCGGCGCAGTGCCTCACCGAGGTTGGTGGCGCCGCAAACGAAGGGAACCTTGAAGTTCCACTTGTCGATGTGGTTGACATAGTCGGCCGGGGTCAGGACCTCGGACTCGTCGATGTAGTCCACGCCCAGGGACTGCAGGACCTGGGCCTCCACGAAGTGGCCGATCCGGGCCTTGGCCATGACCGGGATGGACACGGCATCGATGATCTGGTCGATCATGTCCGGATCCGACATGCGGGACACGCCGCCCTGGGCCCGGATATCGGCCGGAACGCGTTCCAGCGCCATCACAGCAACGGCACCGGCGTCCTCGGCGATGCGGGCCTGTTCGACGTTGACGACGTCCATGATGACGCCGCCCTTGAGCATCTCAGCCATACCGCGCTTCACGCGGTTGCTGCCCGTGACGCTGTTCGCGGACGAACCGGCTTCGCTGCTTACATCAGGTGTAGACACAAAAACCCCTATGGGTAGATAGATGACCTTCGCCGGGGTGCAGGGCGGCACGGAGATGCCGATGTACACGCACCGGGTTGCCGGATCCATTGACCGGGCAGTCCTAATACTAGTCTCACCGCGGCCAGCAGGCTTAATTCGTGTTAATCAGCAGGCGACGGCTCGGCGAGGGACTGGCGGCGGACGGAAAGCACGCGCTGGACCACTGTGATGAAGCTGGCCACGGCCAGCAGCAGGAGCGTCACCAGCAGCACCAGTTCCGGAAGTCCAAGGCCCGTGAAGCCGGTAACCACCAGCACTGAGACGAGGCGCTCGGCCCGCTCCGCGATCCCGGTGTTGGCCGTGAACCCCAGCGACTCGGCCTTTGCCCTGGCATAGGAAACCACCATGCCAAGGACCAGGCAGACCATGGCTGCCACGGCGATGGGAACGTTCGCCCCGCCGGTGAAGAACCACACGGCCAGGCCGGCGAACAGGGCGCCGTCGGCGATCCGGTCAAGCGTGGAGTCAAGGAAGTTGCCCCACCGGCTGCCCACCTCCCGCATCCTGGCCATGATGCCGTCCAGGACATCGGAGAAGATGAACGCGGTGATGAACAGGGTTCCCCACCAAAGCTGGCCGAGCGGATAAAAGACCAGGGCACCCACCACGACACCGGCCGTGCCGACGACCGTTACCGCATCCGGCGAAACACCGATCTTGAGGAGCCAGCGGGCAAGCGGGGTGAACAGGGCGGTGAAGAAACCGCGGGCATGCCTATTCAGCATCCGTCTCCCCGGGCCAGGCGTCGGCCACCTGCTGGCGGACCTCGTCGAGGGTCTGCGTAATGGCCTTGGTCTGGGCGATGATCGGGAAGAAATTCCCGTCACCGCCCCAGCGGGGAACGATGTGCTGGTGGAGGTGCGCCGCGATTCCGGCACCGCCCACGACGCCCTGGTTCATGCCCAGGTTGAAGCCCCCCGGGTTGGCCACTTTCCGCAGGACCTTCATGGCGGTCTGGGTGAGTTCCGCGAACTCGGCGGTCTCGTCGAGAGTCAGGTCTGTGTAGTCGGGAATGTGACGGTACGGGCACACCAGGAGATGGCCGGGGTTGTAGGGAAAGAGGTTCAGCACCACGTAGCAGGTCTTTCCACGGTGGACGATAAGGGCTTCCTCGTCAGTCCGTCCGGGGCCAACGCAGAAGGGGCAGTCGTTCTCATTCTTGAACTGGTGCTGCCCGCCTTTGATGTAGGCCATGCGGTGCGGAGTCCACAGGCGCTGGAAGGCGTCCGGGACACCGGCGAGGTCAAAGTCGTCGGTAACGCCGGCATCGCCTGGATACCCTGCGCCTGTGTTCTCCTGCACCGTGCTGTTCCGTTTCCGCTAGCTGGTCCGGTTACGGACGGCTTCCGTGATCCGCTTGACTGCCTCTGCCACGGGCACGCCGTTGTCCTGGCTTCCGTCCCGGAAGCGGAACGACACTGCGCCTGCCTCGGCGTCATCCCCGCCGGCGATCAGCACGAACGGGATCTTGTCCTTACTGGCGGTGCGGATCTTCTTCGGGAACCGGTCCGAGGAGGTGTCCACCTCGGCACGGATGCCTGCGGCCTTAAGCTGGTCGACGACGTCGAACATGTACTCGTTGAACGTTTCCGCCACCGGGATGCCCACCACCTGCACCGGGGCAAGCCAGGCGGGGAAGGCGCCGGCGTAATGCTCGGTGAGCACTCCCATGAACCGCTCAATCGATCCGAACAGTGCGCGGTGGATCATGACGGGGCGCTGGCGGGTGCCGTCTGCCGCCTGGAACTCCAGTTCGAACCGTTCCGGCAGGTTGAAGTCCAGCTGGATGGTGGACATCTGCCAGGTCCGGCCCAGGGCGTCCTTCGCCTGCACGGAAATCTTGGGGCCGTAGAACGCGGCCCCGCCCGGATCAGCGACAAGTTCCAGGCCCGATTCCTCGGCCACTTCGGCCAGGGTCCGGGTAGCTTCGTCCCAGGCGGCGTCGTCGCCGACGAACTTCTCGGGATCCTTGGTGGAGAGCTCCAGGTAGAAGTCGTTCAGGCCGTAGTCCTTGAGCAGGTCCAGCACGAACGTCAGGGTCTTGGTGAGCTCATCCTTCATCTGCTCGCGGGTGCAGTAGATGTGGGCGTCGTCCTGTGTCATGCCGCGGACCCGGGTCAGGCCGTGCACCACGCCGGACTTCTCGTACCGGTACACCGACCCGAATTCGAACAGCCGCAGGGGCAGCTCACGGTAGGAGCGTCCGCGGGCCCGGAAGACCAGGTTGTGCATGGGGCAGTTCATCGGCTTGAGGTAGTAATCCTGGCCGGGCTTGCGGACTGTGCCGTCTTCATTGAGTTCGGCGTCCACGTGCATGGCCGGGAACATGCCGTCCTTGTACCAGTCCAGGTGGCCCGAGACCTCGTACAGGTGGCCCTTGGTGATGTGCGGCGTGTACACGAACTCATAGCCGGCCTCAACATGGCGCTGCCGGGAGTAGTCCTCCATCTCCTTGCGGATGATGCCGCCCTTGGGGTGGAAGACGGGAAGGCCCGAGCCGAGTTCGTCCGGGAAGGAGAACAGGTCCAGCTCAGAGCCAAGCTTGCGGTGGTCGCGGCGTTCGGCCTCGGCGATGCGCTCCTGGTAGGCCTTGAGGGCATCCTTGGTAGGCCACGCAGTGCCGTAGATCCGCTGCAGCTGCTGGTTCTTCTGGTTACCCAGCCAGTAGGCGGAGGACGAACGGGTGAGGGCGAAGGCATTGGAGATCAGCTTTGTGTTGGGCAGGTGCGGCCCACGGCAAAGGTCGCACCAGACGGTGGTCCCGTCCTTGCGCTCCACGTTGTCGTAGATGGTGATGTCGCCGGCACCGACCTCGACGTTGACGCCTTCGCCGGCCTCTGCGGCTTCGTTCTTCTTGCCCAGGAGTTCAAGCTTGTAAGGCTCGTCCTTCATGGCTTCGCGGGCCTCGTCCTCATTGACCACACGGCGGACGAACTTCTGGTTCTGGTTGATGATCTTCTGCATCATCTTTTCGAGGGTCTTGAGGTCCTCGGGAGTGAACGGTTCGGCAACATCGAAGTCGAAGTAGAAGCCGTCGGTGATGTACGGGCCGATGCCCAGTTTGGCGTCCGGGCGCAGCTGCTGGACGGCCTGCGCCATGACGTGGGCGGTGGAGTGGCGGAGGACGTTCAGCCCGTCCGGGGACTCGATGGTGACGCCCTCGACGTCGGCGCCTTCAGGCAGTTCCTGGTCCAGGTCCTTAAGCTCGCCGTTGACGCGGGCAACAACAACATCACGGCGCTCAAAGAAGAGTTCCGCACCGGTTGTCCCGGTAGTCACCTTGGTCTCTTCGCCATCGACGAGAAGGGTGATCTGCTGGGCATCTGACACGGGTGTCTCCTATTCAAAGTTAAGGCTTCATAGCTTGTGGCATACGGGGACCACAGCCAGCCATCGTCAATGCTATCGGTTCAGCTCAGGCCCGACCAACGCGGCGCACCCGAGGATCAGCCGCCGAATCCCGTGATGGCGAGGGTCCGGGTGATTCCGTCCAGGGGGTGCCGGGCCTCCGGTTCCTGCGCCTGGGACTCCTGGAACGGCAAGGTTTCGGCGCGGCTCAGGTCCCAGGCCATGCTCGCGCTCAGGCTGATTCCCCGCGGGCCGGTCCGCCTGGTGGTGCCACGGATCAGGAGCAGCCGGGTTCCAAAGAGGAGCATTCCTGCCTTTTCCTGGGCTTCATGGAAGAAGACCGAATCGATGCAGCCGGTGCCGTCGTCGATGCTGATGAAAACTACCCGCCGGCCGCCCCGCATGGGCGGCGTCTGGGTTGCCACGCGAACCCCGGCCACCAATACTTCCGTCCCGTTCCGCAGGCCGAGGAGCTTGTCCGCCGTGGTGACTCCCAGCCTGTTGAGCATCGGCCGGTGGCTGTCCATCAGGTGGCTGCTGACATCAACAGCCATCAGGTCGAGTTCGGCCCGCACAGTTTCCACCAGGGTAGGCGCCGGCAGCCCGGGCTTGACGTTGCGCAGTTCAACATCCCCCAAAGGCAGGGAGAGCTGACCCTCGATAACCTCCACACCTTTCCGTCCGCTGCCGGCACCTTGGAGTTTTTGCAGGTGTTGGACAAGGTCCGCACGGTTTGCGTTGCCGCCTGCCTCCCGGTGAAGGGAATCAAAAGCGCCCAGCTGGGCCAGCCGCTTGATGCTGGGCTTGCTGACCCTGGACCGTGCCCTCAGGTCTGCGAGTGAGTCAAAGGGCTGACCGGCAACGATCCGCTTAAGTTCTGTTGCGGACAATCCGTAAATGCCGTTCAGGCTTAGCCTGATTCCCAGCTTTCCTGCATCCGGGCCTTGCTCTACCCGTTCCACCCGGTATTCTGCCTTGCTGCGGTTGATGTCCAACGGGAGGATCGGGATGCCCAGGCGCCGTGCTTCCGCTACCAGCAGCCTTTTGGGGTACATCCCGGGATCGTGCTCCCACAGCCCGGCAAGGAATGCTTCGGGATGGTGCGCCTTCAGCCAGGCCGACTGGTAGGTGGGGACTGCAAAGGCAGCACCATGCGCTTTGCAGAATCCGAAGCTTCCGAAGGCTTTCAAGGTCCCCCAGACGTTGTCCACCACAACGGGCGCGTAGCCCCTTTCCCGGGCCGCTTTGCGGAAGAACTCCTCCACGCCCAACTCAAGGACCTCGTTGCCCAGGGCACGGCGGAACTCGTCCGCACGTGCCAGTCCGCAGCCTGTCATGACGTCGAAGGTCTTCAGGATCTGTTCGTGGAAAACGGTGACGCCGTGGGTCTCCGCGAGCACCGGTTTCAGGTCCGGATGGGGGTACACCTCGGGGGCGAATCCGTGCCTGTGCTCAAGGAAGGGCCGGACCATGTCCGATTTCATGGGGCCGGGGCGGAACAGTGAAATATCGATGATGAGGTCGTTGAATTCCCGGGGCGCCATCTTGCCAATGAGCTCACGCTGCCCGGGCGATTCAATCTGGAAGCAGCCCAGGGTGTGGGTGCTCCTGATCAGTTCAAAGGTGGCTTCATCGTCCAGCGGGACGGCATTGAGGTCGATGCGCCCGTTGTCGGCAATGTAGTCGGGACCGGTCCCGTCCGGACCAGGTGAATGCTTTCCTGCTGCCACCACTTCTTCCTTGGAGGGGTGGATGCGGATGACTTCCCGCACGGCAAAAGCCATGGCGCTCTGCATCCGGACCCCAAGTACATCAAGCTTGAGCATTCCCATGGGATCCATGTCGTGCTTATCGAACTGGCTCATGGGGAGGCCAAGTCCGCTGGGCTGCACAGGAGTGCGGTCCAGCAGGGTTGCGTCGCCAAGGATCACGCCGCAGGGATGCATGGAAATATGCCGGGGCAGCCTGTCAAGGCGTTCCGTCAGGTCCACCAGCAGGTCAAGCTGCTGGTTTCCATCCAGGTCCCGCTGTTCCACCCGGCCGGCGAACTCCCGGAGCTCAGGTTTTTCCTGCAGCGCTTCACGGAAATTGCGGGCAGAAAAGCGCCACAACTGCTTGGCAATCTCCCCCACTTCGTCGCCGTCCATGCCCAGCGCCATGCCGGCGTCCCGCACTGCGCCCCTGGCCCGGTAGCCATTCTGCATGCTCATCAGGGTGACCCGCTCAGCACCAAAGCGCTCAAAAATCCGGTGGTAGACGTTGTGCCGCTCCGCGCTTTCAACGTCTATGTCAATATCCGGAAGGGTTGCCCGGTCCTGCGACAGGAAGCGTTCGAAAATGAGGTCATGCTGCAGGGGGTTCACCTGGCTGACGTCGATCAGGTAATTGACCAGGCTTGAGGCGCCGGATCCACGGGCTGCTGCCCGCACTCCCATTTCCTGGATCATGCGGGAGACCTCGGCAACTGTCAGGAAATAGGAGGAGAAGCCGAGGTTGCGGATGATGCCCAGTTCGTGATCGAGCCGGGAGCGCATCCTTTGTCCGGCAGTGCCGGTAATTCCCGGGAAGCGCCTGGTGATTCCAGCCTGGCACCGCTGGACCAGTTCAAGGTGCGGATCCTGGCTGATCCCGATGACTGAAGCTTCCGGCACTACGGGCTGCTTCCACCCCATGTCCGTGACCGGATCAATCCTGCAGAGGTCCGCCAGCGCCTCGGTCTGCGCCATCAGCTGCTTGAGGTCCGCTGCACCATAGCCTGCCGCAGAAATGATCTCCTTGCCCAGGCGGAGCATCTCCGCGGAGGATTTAAGCCAGCCTTGGCCTGTTGGCTGCAGCAGGGGCTCTTCCGCGAGTTGCGGCAGGGATTTCAGGGTGCGGGCTGAGTCGAGCACATCTGCGGTGGGCGCTCCGTCTGCAGCGCAGTACCTTACGGCGTTTGTCAGGATTGCAGGAACATGATGCTCTTCTGCCAGCTTGAGCATGCGGACAGCATGGGCGGTACTCAAGGGCTTTCCGGGTGCGCTGAGCTGGGAAACTATCTCGGCAACCAAAGTGCCTGCGGGCATGGCGTCCAACCATTGCTTGAAGAGGGTGCGCGGACGAAGGTAGCGCCGCCCGCCCATGGCGCGGCCGACGTCGGAATCAGGCCCGACCAGGACAGTCAGCACCGGTTTCAGGGTTTGGGGATCGAGGGTTCGGGAGGCAAGTTCGGCCCTGGTCACGGCGGCTGGAACTGTTCCCCCGGATTTCCCGGAGGTGCGGGCATGGGCATCTGATATCAGCCTGCAGAGCGCGCGGTAGCCCGCCCCGTTGTTGTTGCCCCGGGCCAGCACCACCACCCTGCCGGCAAGCTGGGTGCGGTGATCGCCGTCGTCGTCAAATACCGCAAGGTCAACACCCACAATGGGATCGATACCCGCTCCCATGCATGCCTTGAGGTGTTTGATGGTTCCGTACATGCCGTCACGGTCAGTGCAGGCAAGGGCCGTTGCACCGTCAGCGGCGGCGGCCTGCGCCAGTTCCTCTGGCCAGGAGACGCCGTAGTGCGCACTGAAGGCAGTGGAGACGTGAAGATGGGTGAAGCTCATGCTGTCCTGGGCCGGAGTGCGTCATGGATGCGCAGCAGCCGCCAGCGGCCGCTTTGGATATGCCTGGTGAGGTCAAGCGTCAGGGTTTCTTCCGGCCCCTGGACTCCACGGACAGGGTGGTCAGGCCGCACCTGGACCCGCCAGATTTCGTGGTCCACCAGTCCGCGGCCGCTGCCAAGCGGAGCGCGGCTTTCTTCCGCCCACCATTGCCGGCGTTCGTACCAGCGCACCGGTTCAGCACAAACAGCATAGGAACGTCCTGCCCACAGCAGGCGCTGCGGTTCGCCGTCGGCGGTGCACTCGACGTCCACGGATTGGCTGAACATGCCCATGGCGCCTCCCGGATCTCATCTGGCTTATTCGAATACTTGTTCGAATAAGCCCAGTCTACCCCTGCCCTGAACGTGCGCAAAGAAGGTTCAGAGGAAGGACTAAGGAGAATGGCGCGCAAGGGTGGACGGACCGATCGACAGGGAGCAGGATGGTGCCATGAGCACCCAAGACGCACTTCTTAAGCAGGCAAGCATCTCAACCCAGGACTCCACCGTGGTGGCCACGTTCAATATAGACGGCACCATCCCGGCGTCCGGTGCTTACGTGGTAGGTCTGGTAGGGGCTACTCCGGACTATTCAACACAACGGCGGCTATGCATTGAGTTCATGAACGGGGAGGCGATTGCCTTTTATTCATTCAACCGTGAACAGGGAGTCGAAGAAGACTACGACCTGTCCGGTGTGACCCACTCCGACAGCACCATTACGGGCAGCTTTCCCCTGGCGGCCTTGAACGGCCTTGGCAAGGGGCATGTCATGTCAGCCTTCAGCGAGGCCGAGGGCAGGGAATTCCAGCACGGCGTCCCCGTGGAGGAACACCTCTAAACAAGGGCTTGCGGGCAGTTCAGCTGTTCCCTTTGTGGACCCGCATTTCCAGTTCGATGAAGCCGGAGATCATTGCCCGGTACGTGGACTCCACAATGTCCGGGTCGATGTCTTTTTTCTCGGCTGCCGAGCGGACATGCTCAATGATCCGTTCCACGCGCCCGGGCGCACGGACCTCGGCGTCATCACCCTTGAGGGTTCCGGCAATCCGGATCAGCCGTTCCCGGCGGGCGATGAGGGTGACAATCTGCTCATCCACCTCGTCGACAGCAATGCGGACCGCAGCGAGCTGTTCCTTGTCGGCCAAAGCATCTCGATCATTTCCTTGAATTGTCGCCATCGTCTGACAGTATCGAAGCATGCAGCCCAGAGTCGACTTCATCTCACTAGGTGTCCGCAGCGTTTCCGCCTCCCGCGCGTTCTATGTGGACGGCCTTGGCTGGCCGGTCCACCGTGAACTTGAGGGTGATGTTGTGTTCATCCAGGTGAACCACGGTTTGGTGCTGTCCCTGTGGGACGTGCGCCAGATGCAGGCTGACGCCAGCGTCAGTCCGCCCGGTCCGGTTCCCTGCATCACGCTTAGCCACAACCTTCCGTCCACTGAGGACGTGGACCGGGTCATGGAGGAAGCGGCCGCGGCGGGGGCTGCCATCATCGCGGAGCCCATCACCCAGCCGTGGGGCGGGTACAGCGGATACTTCGCCGATCCGGACGGCTTCCGGTGGGAGGTTGCCTACAACCCCGCCTGGAGAGTGGACGACGACGGCGCGGTCACCGTATAGCGCTTGCCGCGGGTCCGCGACGGACTGCTAGAAGAGAGCCTCCACGGGCCGGATGAGTTCCGGCCCGTTGTTCCGGACGTTGCCGACTTCTTTTCCCACAGAGTCCACGCGCCAGTCCGCCGCCACGTCCTTGACCCCCGCCCGCACCAGGTCCACCAGGCCGGCGGCGTCGTCCGCGGCTGGGTCGAGCCACGCCCGCATCGTGGCTTTGTCCATCGGCAGCGGCACGCGGTCATGCAAGGCCGTCAGTTTTCCAAACACCGTTGACTCGCTGCCGGGCGGCGGGGTGTCAGTGGTCAGGATGGCCGTGGAGAGCATCCAGCCGCCCGGCTCCCCCGCCGGCCACGCGGGATCCTTCCACCACTCATAGAGCCCTGCGAAGACCAGGCCCTTACCCCCGTCCGGATGGACATAGTACGGCTGCTTCGACTTTCCCGGCCCCTGCTTCCATTCGTAGTATCCATCTGCCGGGACCGCGCAGCGGCGCGACCTGGCGGCCTTGCGGAACGCCGGCTTCTCAAGCACGGACTCACTGCGTGCGTTGATCATCCGCGAGCCGATGCCCGGGTCCTTGGCCCAGGACGGGACCAGCCCCCACCGGGCAACATGGAGCTGGCGCACCTGCCTGGCAGCCGGCCCGTCATCCACCAGGCGTTCAAGGACGATGGGAACGTCGTCCGTCGGGGCGACATTCCACGACGGAGGAATGGTCACCTCGTCCTCCAGTTCGGCGTCGAACTCGGCCAAGAGGTCCCCCACGGCACGGGCCATGACATAGCGTCCACACATGGCTCCAGCATGCCACCGGCGCCAGATGGTGTCATCCGAAGGACATATGAACGGCCCGCGGCCTCTGTTGGCCGGGAATAGGCACCGCCGCGTTACCGTTGTCAGGAACGAAACCATCAACGACACAGAGGAGAGCTCCGTGGACTTCACTCCCGACTCCGGCACCATCACCATGTTTTCCACTACCTGGTGCGGCTACTGCAACCGGCTGAAGAAGCAGCTGGATGCCCAGGGCATCGGCTACACCGAGATCAACATCGAGGAAGTGGAAGGCACTGCCGAACTCGTGGAGCAGCTTAACGGGGGCAACCGCACGGTACCCACCGTCCTCTTCCCGGACGGCACCGCGGCCACGAATCCGTCCGCAGCCGAGGTCAAGACCCGCCTCGCAGCCTAGGCGCTAACGCCATCGCGCGGGTCATGCCCCCAGGCTGCTGAAGGAAGCGGCCTTCAGGACGGCATGGCCCGCGTAGGCGGCAAGCAAGGCATTTTCCACCGCGGCAACGTCCACGCCAGGGACCAGGTCTTCGACCGCACCTGCCGTGGCGGGGTTCCAGTCCAGCCCCAGGGCGGCATAGCTGTCGGTCAGCACCTTGCGGATGGGCGCAGAGTTTTCCACCACAATGACGGAACTGAAGAGCCAGCCGCCGGCCACTACGCGTTGCGCCGTGCCCACCAGCTTCACCTGGTGGCCGCCGTCAGCCGGGTCGGTTCCGTGCACGCTGAACTCGCCGGGGCAGTATTCGCCCGGAATCTCGCCCACGGCCGCCTGAACGCCGACGCTGCGCAGTACCTCGGCAAACAGCTCCCCAAAGTAACCGAACCTGGTTTTGGAGCCTGCGATGGCGTCGGCGTCCGGTTGAAGGTGGTCCACCACCAGGGTCCCCTCGTGGTAGGCGGCCGCCCGCCCCCCTGCCCGGCGGACCAGGGGCTCGAAGCCGTTGGCCCTGCACGCCCGGGCAGCCGCCTCAAAGCCCGGCAACCGGGTGTCACGCTGGCCGAAGGCCACGGTGGGCGCAGGCCGGTAAAGCCGGAGTGTGGGGCCAATGTCCCCCTTCTTCACCCGTGCCAGGAGTTCCAGGCCGAGCTCCAGGTCACGGCCCGCGCCCAGCGACTTTTCCTGCCGCACAACGGTTAGTGTGCGGGGCCCCGGGCCGTCGTCGTACATGTTGCTATGCTCCCCTATGGTCATATTGCAGTTCCTGGTGGTCGCCGCCGCCTTCGCGGCGATTGACGCCGTCTGGCTCAAGCTGATGAATCCCTTTTACCGCAGCCACATCGGCGAGCTGCTGGCGGATAAACCACACCTAGGTTACGCCGTCGCCTTCTATGTCATTTACATCGCCGGGATTGTGTTTTTCGCCCTCCGGCCTGCCCTCGACGGCGGCAGCTGGCTCACTGCCCTGGGTTACGGCGCGGCATTGGGCGCCTTCGCCTACGCCACCTACGACCTCACCAATGCCGCCACCCTGAAGGTGTGGCCGCTGCAGCTGATCGTGGTGGACATGCTGTGGGGCGCCGTACTCACGGGGCTGTCCACGGTTGCCGGCTGGCTTGTATTCCAGGGACGCGCCTGACGCTGAGGCGGTCACGGACCGCGGCGGCCCGCCCACAGCCCGTGCAGCAGCGGGACCACGGACCCGGCCATGAGGACGCTGCCCAGGACAAGGTCGTCTGCCCGCACCACGGCGCCGGCAATGAGCAGGGCCGCAAAAACAAGGGCCGACGCCGACCGCCGGGCCCTGCGGTCCAGCCGGGCGAGCTGCCGCTCAATGCGGGGATTAGCCACCGCAAGCGACCCCTCCTCGAGGCGGCCGGCCAGTGCTTCCAGGCGTTTGGGCAGGCGCAGGGCGATCGCCGCGGCGTCGAGGGCCTGCTGGACCACGTCCTGTACGAGGTTGCCGCGCTCGTCCCGCAACAGCCGGGCCGCATACGGTTCCACCGAGTCCCACAGGTTGAAGCGTTCATCAAGCGAGCTGCAGACACCGGACGTCAGTGACATCGCCCGGATGATCAGCAGGAAGTTCTCCGGGAACTGGAACGGCAAAGAGCGGATAACGTCACCGAATTCCACGCCGAAATCGCGGAACTCCTTGGGATCCACTTCACGAAGCTCGGCAAACCCCATCCCGCCGAAGCGGGCGAAGAGGTGCGTCATGGCCCTTTCCAGCTCCATGATGTCCGCCGACGGCGCCAGCACGCCGACGTCGTTGATCGCCGCCACCAGCCCCTTGCCGTCACGCGCGGCGGCCGCAATCAGCAGCTTCCTCAGCCCGCTGCGCGTGGAGTCGGTGACCTCGCCCATCATGCCGAAGTCGATGAACGTCAGTTTCCACGGATGTCCCCCCGAGCCGGCGGGAACAGGAGTGACGAAGATGTTGCCCGGGTGCGGGTCCGCGTGGAAGAAGCCGGTGGTGAACAACTGGTCGAACATAACGGACGCGAACACCGGGGCCACTTCGGCCGGATCGATGCCGGCGGCGCGAAGGGCTCCGGCCTCCGTGATCTTGATGGCCGTGACATCTTCAAGGGTAAGGACGCGCCGGGTGGTCCGCTCCCACGCGACGCGGGGCACGCCGACCCTGTCATCAGCTGCAAACGCGGCCTCGAAGCGCTCGGCATTTGCCGCCTCATGCAGGTAGTCGATCTCCTCGAAACTCGTCTGCGCGAACTCCTCGACCAGCGCCGGGACATCCGCACGGCTGGAAACCAGGCGGATGCGGCTGAGCCACCCTCCCACCTTGCGCAGGGCCGCCAGGTCGACGTCGACAATCCCGTCGATGCCCGGACGCTGCACCTTCAGGACCACGTTGCTGAGCCCGGTGTCGGCGGCATCGGCGGGCAGGAGGCGGGCACGGTGCGCCTGGCCCAGCGAGGCGGCCGCGACCGGCATCTCCTCGACGAAGGCGAACACCTGCTCAAGCCGGGCGCCCAGTTCCTTCTCCGCAAGGGCGCGGATCGCGGGAAACGGAACCGGAGGGACTTCGTCCTGCAGCCCCTCAAGCTCCCTGGTGATCTCGGGCGGAAGGACGTCGAGCCTGGAGGACAGGAACTGCCCCACCTTGATCATCAGGCCGCCCAGTTCCACTGCCATCAGGTGGAAGTTCCGGGCGAAGCCCTGCATTCTCTTCGAACGTGTCCGCCCGGCGATGCGGGCAAGTCCGATCCGCGGGAGGAAGAGCTCAAACCACCACGTCACAGCCAGGTTCCACGCGGCAAAGCGAAGGATGCGGCGGTAGCGGGCGCGGGTGCCTCCGGCGCCGGGCACCCGGGCGGGGCGGTCCCGGCGGACGAACGCCACCCGCGTCAGTCCTGGGCGAGGATCGAATAGATCCGGCGCCGCGCCTCATCGAGCACTGCCACGGCCTGCCGCACCTGCTCCGGTGAACCCGTGCGGCCAACCTGGGCTGCAGCCTGGGCCAATTCCACACCGGCCTTGGGCAGGGCCGTAAACCCGCCGGCCTGGGAACCCGCTGATTCCCAGGGGGCCGCCGCGGCATGGTCGTTGGCCACTTCCTCACGGCCGGCCTCTGTCAGCGAATAGATCTTGCGGCTGTTGGACTCTTCCGCGCGGATGGTGCCCTCGTCCGCGAGCAGCTGCAGCGTGGGGTAGACCGAGCCGGCGCTTGGCTTCCAGCTGCCGTTGCTGCGCTCCTCGATTTCGCGGATGATCTGGTAGCCGTGCATGGGCCGCTCCGCCAGGAGGGCCAGCACGGCGGCGCGGACCTCGCCTTTGCCGGCGCGGGTTCCTGCGCGCTTTTCGAACCGGGAACGCAGTTCCTCGACGGCCTGCCACATGCCATCGATGTTGGTCCCGCCGAATCCGCCGGATTGATATGAACCACGCATGATGTTCTCCCTTGTGAATCCTGAACGATATACAACGATACTCAACGACACAGGCTCGGAGCTAGGGGCAGGGGAGATTTCATGAGCGCGCGGCTTCGGCCTCTGCGGCCGAAGCCGCGCGCAATGTCAGGTTCTGCGGATGGTGAGAATCTGCTCGGCACGCCCGAACGGACCCTGGAGGTCGTGCAGCACGGTGGATGTCAGGCCAATCCCGTCTCCGCCGAACGACACAGCATTGTCCAGGCCCAGCCATTCCCCCTCGGGGCGGCGGTACATGTGGATCTGGAGGTCCAGGTTGGGGAAGGCATAACTGTCCTTGCCCGGGGGGACCCGGGCCGCAATACCGTTGGCGGTGTCCACCAGCCCCATGAGCCGGGCAAGGTCGCCGCTGTCGCCACGGTCCGTCAAGGGGTGGTCTGTCCGGAGCCAGACCTTTCCGGCGCCCGGCCGGTGCCCTTCCGCCACCCTCATTTCAAGGGAGCGGATGTAGCCGCCCGGCCAGACGGATGCGCCATCGTACGGCTTGCAGTCCTCCGGTCCGGGAATCGGGCTGTCCTCGATGGCGGCCACTTCGGTGGTATCGCTGGTGACCAGCCGCCAGGCGGTGGCGCGAATGGCAGTCCGCCCGCCGGCCACCAGTTCCGCCTGGAGGAGTTCGATGGTCTTCCCCGGCCGGAGGGTGGTGGTTTCGATATGGAAGGCGCCGCCCGGGATGAGCCCCAGGATCTCGTAGCTGATCCGCGCCATCCGCATGTCCGCCCGCGGCTCATGCCGTTCCAGGCTGTCCGCCATCAGGCCTGACGCGGGCGCCATGTGCTGCTCGTGCACGTTCCAGGCGCCCTGGGCATGGATGGTGGAACGGAATCTTCCCCCGCCCAGGTCCAGGTAGTAGAAGCTTCCTGCGGCCAGTTCAGGCAAATCTGCGGTCAAAGCGCGCCCCTCCGGTGATACTCAGTGAATTGGCCTTAACTCTATCCGCCGTCCTCCCGGACGGGCAGCAGAGGCGGTCTGCCGAGGGAGACTTGGCCGGACGCGGCGAAATGTTGGAGCCGGACAGGATTGATCCGACTAGACTCGGAAACTGGTCCTGTCAGCAACCCTCGGAAGAGGTGTTCCATGCGTGTCATCAGCTACAACCTCCGCAAACACAAGGCGAGCGGTGAACTCCTCGCCCTGGCGCGGAACCATGACATTGATGCGCTCTGCCTCCAGGAGGTGGATTCCAGCGACCTCCCCGAGACGCTGGGGCCGCTGCACCTGGCGGATGCCACCAAGGGCAACCGGCTGGGGCTGGCCATCTATTACCGGATGAGCCGCTTCACTGCCCTGGACACCCAGTCCTTCGCGCTCAAGAAGTCAATGCATGACCGGGTCCTGGCCCCGGCCCATGAGCGGCTGATCGGCACCCGGGTGATGGACAACGAGACGCAGCACGAGCTGGTCATCGGCTCCTTCCACGCCGCGCCCCTCACGGCTTCGAACTCGCTGCGGCGGAAGCAGATCCACGCCGCCCATGCCGAGCTGCTCAGCATGGGCAAAGGCCTGATGACCCTGATGGTGGGCGACTTCAACTATCCGTTCTTCACGAAGAACCTGGACCTGCACATGAAGAACTCCGGCTATGCCTTGTCGCTCAGCAACAGGCGCACCTACACCCGGTACAAGGTATTCAAGGGCCACTTCGATTTTGCAACGTCACTGGGCCTCGACATCGAAAGCGTCGAAACGCTTCCACGCGGGAACTCGGACCACCTCCCGATCCTGGTCACCGCCGAATACGGTCCGGACTACTAGGCCCCCAGCCGTTCACGCAGGCCGGGCCACGATGCCCCGAAGCCCGGGTGCAGTTCGAGGCAGTCCACATCGGCCACCGGCACCCACCGCAGTTCGAGGCTTTCGGGATCACTGATCACGGGATCAAAGGGCTCCCTGACCAGCACCACCACCGTGGTGTACGACCAATAACCCACGTCAAAGAAGGACGTGAAGAGAAGGTCGACATTGCCGGCGGGTACGGCAGCTTCCTCGAAGGCTTCCCGGAGCGCGCCTGTGACGGGCTCCTCGCCATGATGGAGCGCCCCTCCGGGCAGGCCCCACGTCCCCCCGTTGTGGCTCCAGACAGCCCGGTGCTGCAGCAGCACGCCTTTGTCCGGATCGTACGCCAGCACTCCGGCTGCACCGAACCGCCCCCAGTAGCGGCCGCGGTCCCCTTCGACCCAGGCGTCGCCCGGGTCCCGGGGACCGGTGCGGACGGGCGGGGCTGAGGACGCAGTGGAAACCGAAAAGTGATCCATCGTTCCAGTCTGACAGGTGCCGTGGACGGGGTGCACCTGCCGTGCCGGATGTCAGTCAGGCCTGGTTCGCGTGGCCGCGTTCGACGGCGAAATCACCGCCGGGGTACATGATGGTTTCGTGTCCGTCATCAAAGCGGACGAGGTAGGGCGGCGTCCCGCCCTGGCCCCGCACCTCCAGGATCACCCCGTGCCGGTCTGTGGCCCCAACGGTCCTTCCATGGACGATGATGCGGTCGCCTTGCGTTGCCTCCATGGCAATCACCTCCCAGCCCAAGAGTACGACTGCCTACCCGGCGGGGAAAGGGCGAAGGAGAAAGTGCGGAGGGAAATGGAGTGCATGGCGGCGAGGTGGGGAAAGAGCCGCGCCATGGCAGGATTTTGACCATGCCGCTGCATCTTGTGCTGGTTGCCGATACCCATGTCCCGAAGCGCGCCCGGGCGCTCCCCGCACAGCTGTGGTCCGCCGTCGAAAGCGCCGACATGGTGTTGCACGCCGGCGACTGGGTTGAGGCGTCCCTCTTGGCGGAGTTTGAACAGCGGAGCCGCTCGCTGCTGGGCGTCTTCGGAAACAATGACGGGCCGCAGCTGCGCCGGCGGTTGCCGGAAGTTGCCACGGCCACGCTCGAGGGAGTCAACTTTGCGATGGTCCACGAAACCGGCCAGGCAAAGGGACGTGAGGCACGCTGCGAAGCGCTGTACCCGGAGGCGGACGTCCTGGTCTTCGGGCATAGCCACATCCCGTGGGACACCACCACCCCGCGCGGCCTGCGCCTGCTGAACCCGGGTTCACCCACCGACCGCCGCCGGCAGCCGGCCTGCACTTACATGACCGCCGTCGTGGACGCCGGCCGGCTGGCCGACGTCCGCCTGGTGGAGGTTTCCCGCGGCTGACGGGAGGCGGGAAGGGACGGGGTCGACAGGGGCCGCGTACTGCTTGCGCCGGAACAGTAGACGTGCTTGGCTTTTCAGTCCTGGTCCTGCTCCGCGAGCAGGGCGTCGGTGGCCTCGTCCGGCTGGCCGTCAAAGAACTGGGCAAGGACGGTCTTGAACACTGTTTCGCCGGGCGCGGCGCGGAGGAACAGGGTCATGGACGAGTGCAGCTTCCTGGCATCGATGCCGCCCAGGATTTCCTCGGCAGTGCGCCCGGCGTGGTTGGTGAGCGCCAGGGCGCACTCCAGGAGCCGCGGGCCCAGGACCTCGTGGTCCAGGTACGCCCGGGCTTCGGCCAGCGAAGTGATGGCGTATTTCCGCGAGGTAGGGCTTTGCCCAAGGCCGGCGAGCTGCGGAAAGATGAACCACATCCAGTGGCCGGCCTTGTTGCCGAGCTGAAGCTCAGCCAAGGCCTGCCCGAAGGTCCCGCCCTCGCCTGCGCCGCTGTCCTGGGCTGACACGAAGCGTTTCAGGTCATAGGGATCGTTCATAGCTGTCTCCTTTGTGGGGGGCCTCAGTGCCGGACTGCTGCCCAATGCAGGCCGCAGCCCTGCGCAGCCGCCCGTCCGGGTCCTGGCTCCACCTGGCAAGGACCACACCTGCGCGCTGCCGGTCGCATCCTGCCAGTCCAGCCAATAGCGGCAACACTACGTCGGACAGCAGGGGGTCCACCAACTCGGGGCTTTCCGCGGAACGAAGGAAGCCCTCGATCCGGGTCAGGTCGGAGTGCAGCAGGAGGCCGGCCCTTGACTGCAGGAGCACCACGGCGGCCAGGCGCCGCTCAAAAACCGGCCTGCTGCCAGGTTTCGGCTGGCCCCACAGCCCGGACGCCAGCTGGAGCACGGCATCGTGGTCCAGCTCCTTGAACTTCCGCAGGGCGTCCCGGACCGTTCCCCGGACGGCGCCCACCGAAGAGCCGTAGGAGGACAGCACCCCGCCCAGCCGGGACTCGACGTCGTCCGCCCGGTACCAGGCGCCTTCATTCTGCAGGGTGCGGTCGATGAACGCCGCGGCGGCCGCCACACAGTCGGTCCCGCCGTTCATCGGCCACGTCCCGCGGCTGCGTGCCGGATGCAGAACGGTGTCCACGGCCTGGCCTCCAGCCTTCCCTCCGCGATAGGTTCTCCACAAACCGCACAGATGCCGTACGTGCCGGCAGCGATCCGGGCCAGGGCGGCCTCCACCTGGTCAAGGCCGGCGGTGCTTTGCTGCAGCAGGGCAGCTGCCTGGGACAGCTCGAAGGCAATGGTGGAACCCTCGGGATCGTGTTCGTCGTCGACGTTCGAATCCTGGCGCGCAGAGTTTGCCGAGGCAATGTCGGCGCGGAGCGCCGGGAGCAGTGCCACCTTCCGCTTCCGCTCCTCCTCGAGGAGGACGCGGAATCTTTCGAAATCAGGCATGGGAAAAGCCTAGCGCGGTGTCAGTACCAATTCCTGGCCACGGAGTGGTTCCAGGCCGAGCAGGGGGAACCGTACCGCTCGCGGATATAGCCAAGGCCCCACTCGATCTGTGTCCGGTAATTGGTCAGCCAATCGCTGCCGGCGCTGGAATACTTGCCCGGCGGCAGCGCCTGCGGGATGCCGTAGGCACCGGAGTACGGGTTGGTGGCCGTTGTCAGCCAGTTCGATTCCTTGGTCCAAAGCCGGGCAAGGCAGAGGAACTGGTCCGATCCCCAGCCATAGGCCCCCAGCCTGCCCGAGGCGTAGCTTTTGGCACCGGCAGGATCGTTGACCGCACCCGCAGGAGCAGAGGGAATTACGACGGCGGGCGGGCTGGGCGGCGCGGCAGGCGCCGGAGCGGGGACAGGCGGAGCAGGATCCGCCGGCGCAGGGTTGCCGGCCGGAGGATTTTCAGGTGCCGGATCGGCAGGAGCCGGACGCACGGGGGCGGGAGCAGCAGATGGCTGCGCCTTTGCCGCCGCGGCGGCTGCGGCAGCCCGTCGTCGTGCCTCTTCTCCGGCCGCGGCCCTTTTCGCCTCCTGCGCTGCTTCATAAGCGGCCAGAGCCGCCTGTCCACGCCGGAATTCACCCTCAACCGCCGCCGTCGTGCCCTTCAGGGACGCCAACTGCTCGGTCAGCTCCCGGTTGCGCTGCTGTTCTTCCGTAAGCTGGCGTGCCATGGCTTCCTGGGCCGATCGGGCCGCCGCAAGCTTTTCCGCCGCCTCGCCGGACAGCCGTTCACGCTCGGCCCGGGCGGCTTTCTCCTGATCGGCCAGTGAAGCCGTGACTTTCCCCGCGGCGGCTGCCTTGTCCACAAGGCCCGCCGTTTTGCCGCCCACCAGATGCACCACGTTGAGCCCGTGGACATTGTTGTTCCCGATCGCATCAAGGGCCACGAAGAACCCCATGTTCGTACCGCCCGTTTTGTAGGACTGGGCGGCCAGGGCTCCGATGTCCTTCCTGTGGCGGATGAGTTCGGCTTTGGCGGTCCCGGCCTGTTCCGCCAGCGACTCCACTCGGGCAGTGGATGCTGCCAACGCGGCATCAGCCGCTGCAGACTCAGCGGCTGACGCCACCGCCGCGTTGCCCAAGGCCTCCGACTGCGCCTGCAGCCCGTCCAACAGGCCTGCGATCATACCGATCTCTTTTTCCGTGCCGGCCTCGGTCAGCTTGGCCCGCTCCACGTCCTCCCACGAGGGGTAGCCACCAGGCGGAACGCCCTCGGCCGCGCCGGCCGGAGTCAGCCAAACGCTGCCGGCGAGGGCGGCGGCCAGCAGTATTCCGGGCAGGCGGTGCCGGGCATTTAGAACGGAACGGGACATAGTTCGGAAGCTTACCGGCTTCAACCTTCACTTCAAGGATGAGGGGCCTGCATCGTTATACAGCAGAGACAAGCCATCGACTTTCCACGGTGAAAGCCTGAGCGTGCGCGCAGTGCCCGCGACCCAGAGTCGATTCGTTTGCATAAACCGAGAGGAGAACCTCGCATGTTACCCAAACGTGACAATCGGCGCCGGGGCGGGTTATGGTCTTAAGGTGTCCCTCCCAGACGGGACATTCCCCTCAGCTTGCCGAGCCCTGCCGCTGAACCGGGAACCATCGCTATCCAGCTGGCAGGGACGGGGGAACCAAGTTTCCACGGCCTCTCAAGAGGCCTTGGGGTTAAGTCGCTGGCACCTCCGTTCCTTTCGGAGTTGCTCCCGGCCGGGTATCTCCAGCCCGAACCCGACAGCTCACCCCGCAGGCATGGGAGAGGCGATCAACTGTGTCAAAAATTTCCACCACCGCCCGTCACCGCGCAACTCCGGCCCGCTCCATCATCCTGGAAGGACTGGCTGTTTCGGCCAAGTCCCAAGCCAGGACCCTGGGCCGTCCGGCGCTCGCCGTCGCAGCCGCATCCGGCATTGCCTTCGGCGTCGGAGCCCCGGCGCACGCCGGTGTGACAGGTCCGGACACCACTGAGACCACTAACATCCAGGCCTCCGCCGCCCCGGCAGCAGCAGTTGCAGCCCCCGCCGCCGCGGCCGGAACCGTCCATACGGTTGTATCCGGCGACACGCTGGGCGCCATCTCGTCCGCCTACGGCGTTGCCCTGAGCGATGTCCTGGCAGCCAACGGGCTTTCAATCTCCGCGGTTATCTACCCCGGCGACCAGATCCAGATCCCGGGTGCAGGCTACGCCCCGGCAGCTCCGGCCGCCGCACCCGCCCCGGCACCCGTCCAGACCGCCGCTGCCACGGCACCGGCGAACACGGGGATGAACCTGTCCTATGCCTCTGCCAGCACCGGCACGGGCACCGGAGCAGCAATTCTCGCCTCGGCTTACAGCCAGGTGGGCGTCGGCCAGGACTGCACCGCGATGGTGGAGAACGCCCTGCGTTCCGTTGGCCTGAGCGTCGGCGACCTGGCTCCCACCCAGTTCTTCCAGTACGGCACTGTTGTGGGTTCCCCCGCTCCCGGTGACCTCGTGATCACGGCCGGCCACGTGGGCGTTTACGCCGGCGACGGCCAGGTTGTCAGCGGCGGCGTGAACGGTTACAGCACCGAAGTCCACTCCATCAGCTGGCTGAGCGGCGCTTCCTTCGTCCGCGTAGCGTAACCAACGGCGACGGGGCAGTCCGCTCGCAGCGGGGCAGGCCCATCCAGCAGACAGGGGCGGCAGCCGGATTTACCGGCTGCCGCCCCTGTTCCGTCTCACGTTCCCTGCCTCATTGCGCCGCGGGTCTTCCACGCTTTCCCTGGTCCCGCAAAGGGCTAGGTGCCGCAGAAGGTCCGGTATTTGCCGAAGTCCTCCGGCGGTCCTTCCGTGTAGCGTTCCAGCCCCGGACGCTCCTGGAACGGGGACCGGACAACCTCAAGGAGGCGGTTAAACGGGTCAAGATCGCCCTCGGTGGCAGCGGCCAGTGCTTCCTCCACCAGGTGGTTCCTGGGGATGTACGCGGGGTTCACGCTGTCCATGAGTTCGGCGTCGGGCTTCAGCGCGGCCCAGCGTCCGGCCCAGGCATCGAAAGTCCCCAGGTCCAGCACCATGCCGCGGGCAGGCCTGGAGTTGCCCCGGGCGGCCTGTCCAAGGTTCCGGAAGAATTGCGTGTAGTCAACGGGTCCGTCCTTCAGCAGGCCGATCACGCCATCCACAAGGTCCGAGGCTTCGTCACGTTCCGGGCCTGCCGCAGGGCCGGCAGGCACGCCGAGCTTGGCCTTCATGCCCTCGAACCAGGCATCACTGTACCGGCCGCGGAACGTGCCTAGGGCCTCCACCGCGGGGCCGACAGCCTGTTCCTGGTCTTCGTTGAAGAGCGGCAGCATGGCCTCAGCGAGCCGGGCCAGGTTCCACTCGGCTACCACGGGCTGGTTCGCGTAGGCATAGCGGCCGCCTACATCGATGGAGCTATACACGGCGGCGGGATCAAACGCGTCCATGAATGCGCAGGGCCCGTAGTCGATGGTTTCCCCGGAGATGGTCATGTTGTCCGTGTTCATGACCCCGTGCACGAAGCCCACCAGCATCCACTTGGCCACGAGCTCCGCCTGGGCGGCGACCACTGCTTCAAACAGCGCCAGGTAGGGCTGTTCGGACCGGGCTGCAGCCGGATAGTGCCTGCTGATGGCGTGGTCCGCCAGCCGGCGCAGCAGGTCCATGTTCTCCGTGGCCCGGGCGTATTGGAAGCTGCCCACGCGGAGGTGGCTGCTGGCCACACGGGCCAGGACGGCGCCCGGCAGCATCGTGTCCCGGCGCACCGGCCGCCCGGTGGCTACGACGGCCAGGGCCCGCGTGGTGGGAATGTTCAGGGCGTGCATGGCCTCGCTCACAAGGTACTCCCGCAGCATCGGGCCGATGACGGCCCGGCCGTCGCCCGCGCGGGCGAAAGGTGTACGGCCGGAACCCTTCAGGTGCACATCCCGCAAGCGCCCGCCGTCGGCAACTATTTCGCCCAGCAGCAGCGCGCGGCCGTCGCCGAGCAGCGGTGAGTAGCCACCGAACTGGTGCCCGGCGTACGCCTGGGCTACGGGGGTCGCACCCGGGGGGAGGTAGTTGCCCAGCAGGAGGCGCACGCCTTCCGGCGTCCGCAGGTAGTCGGGTGCCAGCCCCAGCTCGGTCGCCAGCGCGTCGTTAAGGACCAAGAGTTCAGGCTCCGGCGCTTCCTCCGCCTGCCACGGAACGGCCAGCTCCGCCAGTTCACGGGCAAAGCGGCCCTCGAAGACGACAGTTGATTCTGCTGCAGCAGTCATGGGTTAACCCTATCGCCGTCGCTTGTCCGGCCGTTGATGAGCTCATCGGTGACCTCCCCGGCTCGAGGAATGGCATGGCCTGGCAGAGCGGTCCGTTCAGGTGCAGTGGACCGTTCCGGTGCCGTGACGCCATGCCCCGGCCAGCGGCGCCGCCGGGGCATGGGGACGCGTTGCAGGTCCTGCGCGGCGATGACGTCAGTATCCGCCGCACGGGCCCTGGCCTGGACCGCGAGCGGCGCGGCGTCCTCGCCGTACCGTGAGGAGAAGTGCGTCAGCACGAGGGTTCGGGCGGCTGCCCCCGCTGCCAGTTCCCCTGCCTGCCCGGCGGTGAGGTGACGGTACTGGCGCGCCAGCCCGCCGTCGTCATCGCTGAAGGTGGACTCCGCAACGAGGAGGTCGACGCCGTCGGCCAGCTCCTCGGCGCCCTCGCAGGGCGCCGTGTCCATTACGAAAGCGAAGCGCTGGCCGGGCCGCGGAATGCTGACATCATCGAGGCGGACGCCCGCAAGGCTGCCTTCATGCTGCAGGCGCCCGATCGCGGGGCCCGATATTCCTGCCGCGGCAAGGCGTTCAGGCAGCAGCGTGCGGCCGTCCGGTTCCACCAGCCGGTAGCCGTAGGTCTCAATGCGGTGCTTCAGCGGCCGGACGTCAAGGCCTTCGGCCACCGTCCCGCTTCCGCCGTGGGGGCGAAGCCTGAGGTCGATTCCCGGTGAACTGACAGACACGAGGGCGCGCACCACGTCTTCCCCGGATAACGGGTAGTGAAGATGGATAGGGTGCGCCACCCCGTCCAGGGCCATCCGCGACAACACCCCCGGCAGGCCAAAACAATGGTCTCCGTGGACGTGGGTGAGGCAAATGCGGGTTATCTGGCTCGTCGGGATCCCCGCGTGGATCATTTGGCGCTGCGTTCCCTCGCCCGGGTCAAAGAGGAAACCTTCCCCGTCCCACCGGAGCAGGTAGCCATTGTGGTTCCTGGTCCGGGTGGGGACCTGGGAGGCCGTACCGAGGATGGTGAGGTCGCGCATGGCGGTGGGTGCCAAAAAGCAGGCTCCGGAGGAGTCCGGGACCTGCTTTTGTGGTTGCCGGGTCGGCTTAGCGCCGCCGGAGCATTCCCATGATTTTGCCGGTCACGCCACCGGTCCGGGCTCCTGCGGGGCCCGTCGTGCCGGGTGCCCGGCCCGTGGCATTCAGTCCGGTCCGGCGCGTTGTTCCGGGGGTCCCGGTCCTGCCGGAGAATCGTCCAGCGGCATTCCTGATCATGCTTCCCAAGTTCATGTGAAACTCCTTCAGTGTTGATCCTGCCAACCGATATTCATCAGCCTGCTTATGATTTTAGCGTAGTTTGGCTGCAACTAGGGGAAGCAGCAGAAGTTCCCCCTGCATTTGGCTCGATCAGCGCAGGAGCCCCGATCCGTTCTGCTGGCTGGCCGACGTCCGGTAAGGGACACCATTGCCGAACAGTTCACCGGAAGCGTCCAGGTCCGTTCCGACGGCTCACGGCCTGAGCCGGCGGACGAAGGGCGCCTTGCCCAACGGTGTCCGCTCCAGCTGGTCCACCACGGACACAGAGACCGGGGTTCCCGCGGCGCCGGCTGCTGCGAGGGCTTCGGCCACCGAAGCCTGGATGCCTGCTGTTGTGTTTCCCGCCGTCAGTCCTGCAACGAGGACCCGCAGTCCCGTGCGTTCCTGGACCACCTGCCAGCCGGCGGCGGCTGGCAGGTCCAGGACGTGGTGGAACACGATGGGGTGGACGCTGACAAGGCCTGCCCTGCCTGGCAGCTCAAGCACGTCCTCCAACCTGCCTTCGATATCCTCCATGCGGATGAACGAGCGGCCACAGGGGCATCCGCGCTGCCCCAACGTGACGCTGTCCGACAGCTCATAGCGGATCAGCGGCAATGTCCGCGAGAACAGGACCGTGACCAAAAGCTTCGCGCCTGTTGACCCGGGCGGTACCGGGACGCCCTCCTTGTCCACTGGTTCGACAATGAGCAGGTCCTCGTAGACATGCCGGTTCCGGTAGACGCACGGTGAAGCGATGCCGGCCGTCTCAGTGGCGGCGTAGACATCGAACGGTGCACTGCCCCAGGCCCTTTCCAATTCCCGGGCAGCGGGCGGGGTGAGCACCTCCGAGGCCGACATCACTGCCTGCGGCGAAATTTTCAGGCGCCCGGCCAGCTGTTCGGTCGCCAGGGGCAAAAGCGCGGAAGCGTAACCCACCAGGACCCGGGGCTGGAACCCGTTCAGCGCCGCCACTGTTTCATGCATGGGTGCGGTCACGTCCAGCCGGAGCGTGGGGACAAGCCCCGAACGCAGCGAAGCGCCAACCACGGCGGACTGGTGGGTGGGGACGCGCGAGCTTACCAGCGCCATTTTAAGCGGCCGGCCGAGGCCGGCCGCTATTCCAGCCCAGTCATTAGCGCGGGCATAGGAAGCCAGCACATGTGCCCATTCCGGCCGGCTCCACACGAAGGTTCCGCGTGGACCGGCGGTCCCGGCTGTCGCCGCAGCCCACCAGCGCCCCCTCCACGGCAAGCCGGGATCACCGTCCTCGGCGGCGAGGGTCCGGAGACGTTGTTCCAGGCCGGCCAGGCTCAGGTCGCGCGTTGTAAGGATCTCGTCGAAGTGGCCCATGAGGTCGGCCTTGGTCACGGGCGGCAACTGGGCAAGGGGAGCCCCGTAGAGCCCTGCATGGCGGCGCCGGTAGAACTCAGACCCGGCATAGGCGGCCGTCCGCAGTCTCTGCAGGGCACGTTCCTGGTGGGCAGCAATCCGGACAGGGGTCCAGCGGTCCCGCCGCTTCAAGGCAGCCCGAAGAACGAGCACCCGGGCTATGAGCCGCACATCCATGCGATCCGGCCTTGGAAGAGCCGGCACGGCGGCGCGTCAGGCCCCGCGGGCGCGGCGGAGGGCGGAGAGGCGGGCCGAGTATTCCGTCTCGTCTATTTCACCGCGGGCAAACCGCTCGGCCAGCAGTTGCTCCGCACTGCCGAGACTGTGGCCTCCGCCGTCCCTGCGGTTGCCGCCTGACATCGAGCGGGCAAAAACCACGATGGCGGCGATGATTGCACCCCAAAAGAGGATGAAGCTCACCACCATCAGGATGTAGCCCCAGGCGCCCATGTTCCCGTCCCACCACATCATCCCTGCATCCTCACCTCGCGGAGCCCCGCCACTGCTCCCTGTTCGATGATCCATCCGGCCCGTGTGCGGTGCCAGAGTCTTTCGTCCCCAGGATGAATGGCCAGGTCAGGACAGCCGCGGCCCCTCAGCGCTCCAGATCGTCGGGTTCGAACTCACTGAGAGGGGAGCCGCCAAAGCTTTCCGTGTCGTCACTGCCCTCAGCCCCTGGTCCGTTCGGATTGCCGCCGAAATCCACATCGGCAACGGCCTCCTCCAAGGTGGGCGTTACGGGACCGTCCTGGGCTTCATCCGCTGCGTAACCTGCCTGGGCTGATCCTTCACGGAATGCCT
Organism: Paenarthrobacter sp. NEAU-H11; assembly: GCF_050573415.1. Taxonomy (NCBI): domain Bacteria; kingdom Bacillati; phylum Actinomycetota; class Actinomycetes; order Micrococcales; family Micrococcaceae; genus Paenarthrobacter; species Paenarthrobacter sp. NEAU-H11. The sequence goes on from NZ_JBNZGA010000008.1 coordinate 48,322, forward strand.
GGTCGCTGATGAAGTCCTCTTCTTCCCCGGAGACCGCCTCGTCCTGGAGCAGCGGATCGTCCTGCCAGCGGTCCGGATTGTTTTCGGCCGCTCCCGGATAGCTGTCCGGTTCGCCCTTCACCGGGTCAAGTTCAAATGATGCAGCCGCGCCGGGGGTCTCATCAAGGAGCACGTCGTCATCCCGGACAACCTCAAGGCCGTCGTCAGGGAGGTTCTGTTCCGTCATGGTGATGCCTTTCTCTTGAACAGCCAATGTCTCTTGGACAGGCAAAGCGAACAATAGTAAGCATACTGATGAAACAGGGGGGCGCTAACTTCCCCCGGCACGACTTGCCGTGACCTTTGGCCCTATATCTCCCGGGGGCACAGCGCCAGTCTTGAACTGGACCCGCCCGAGAAGAAACAGGAAGCCCGGCCATGACAACTCGCAAACCAATCGCAGTCGCCACCAACGACTCCCCTCAGAGCCAGGCTGCCGTGCTCTGGGCTGCCCGCCGGGCCGAACGTTCCGGCCTGCCGCTGGTGATCCTCCACGTCGTGGACGACCGGTGGGCGGCTGATCCGTATCCGTGGATCGGCGTTCTCGAGGAGGCGGGCGACAAGCTCCTGCAGACTGCCGCCGGCCGTATCCGGGGGGCCTTCCCCATCAGCGTTACCACCCGGCTTCTTACCGGAAGCGTGGGAGGCTCGCTGGCGAAGTACTCCGGCAAGGCATCCATGGTGGTTGTGGGCTCAGGCACGGGCCACCTCGGCGGAACCCTTGCAGACCGGGCGCTGCAGGTTGCGGCTTCTTCAAAGGTTCCCGTTGCGGTGGTAGGTACACAGGAGCTTGAAGGCCGGTCCGGCGTGGTGGTGGGAGTCGACGGCTCCAGGGAGGCAACCCAGGCTGTGGCCTTCGCCGCAGCCGAGGCTGACCGTGAGGGGGACGACCTCACTGTGGTCTATGCCATCAACGCGCCCGACCGAGTTACGGATGCGGGCCTGCTGACCACCAGCCTGGCCGACCTTGTTACCGAGGAAGAACGCATCGTCCTGTCCGAAACAGTGGCCGGTCTCAACGAGGACTATCCGAGCCTGACGGTGCATCGCGTGCTGGAGACCGAAAGGGGACCGGTGGAATCGTTGGTTGATGCTGCCTCCGGGGCCAGGATGCTCGTGGTGGGCAGCCGCGGAAGGGGCGGAATCAAACGGCTTCTGCTCGGTTCCACAGCCTACGGCGTCCTCAAGCACCTGCCGTGCCCTACCGTGATCACCCGGATCCAGGCAATCAAGAACACACCCTAGGAAGCCCTGGCAGCTGCCCACTCCCCCGCACACACCTGTCCCATTCCCTACGTTCCGGGCCGGCACCATGAAAAAGACTGCTGCAGTAATCATGCTTATCCTCGGGATCCTGATCTCAATCGTCGGGGCCACCATCCTGGCCGGAGGTGCCGTGGCGTCCGTAGTGGGGACCGCCCAAGGCGACGGATACCTCACCACCCGCACGGAACGCCTCTCCGTTGGATCCCACGCCCTGACCTCGCCCAGGCTCGACGCGGTAGGCGGGGGCGTACCGCCCCGCCTTCCCTTCGACGTCGGTACGCTCAGGCTGCGCGCCTCTTCCCTGGACCCCGGCAAGGAGATCTTCGTGGGCGTCGCCCCGCAGGCCGACGTCGAGCGATATCTTTCGGGCGTGCATCACTCGGAGCTGATTAAAGTCGACAGCCGGCCCTTCCGGGCCGAATACCGCGACATCCCGGGCACCGGCACCCCCGCACCCCCGGGAGAGCAAACGTTCTGGAGCACCTCTGCCTCCGGGTCCGGCCAGCAGGATCTCACGTGGGACCTTGCCGCAGGCAATTGGGCGATAGTCATCATGAATGCCGATGCCAGCCCCGGGGTCAATGCCGAAGTGCAGGCCGGTTTCCGCTCCGACCTGATCCGGCCCGCGGCAACGGGGCTGCTGGTGGGAGGCGCCGTTGCGCTGGCAATCGGGATTCCGTTGCTGATCCTGGGAGCCGTCGGACTCGGCCGGCACACGGGGCCGCACTCCGGCGGGCCGGCCGCGCCACCACCCGGCTACGGACCGCCCCCCGGATACGCACCACCCCCCGGCTATGGACCGGTCCCCGGATATGCACCACCACCCGGATACGCAGGCGGAGCACCGGGAGCGGAAGGCACCCCAGGAGGTCCCGGTTATCCGGGCTCACCGGGAACTCCGCCCCTGCAACAGCCCGGCCAAGGCGACCGGGCCGACCGCGCACCCTACCCGGCCCGGCTCTTCGGCGACCTTGACCCGGCCTTGTCGCGAGCAATGTGGCTGGTCAAGTGGTTCCTTGCCATCCCGCATTTCATCGTGCTGTTCTTCCTGTGGTTTGCGTTCGTCGTAACCACCATCGCGGCGTGGTTCGCCATCCTGTTTACCGGGCGCTATCCCCGGCCCCTGTTTGACTTCAACGTCGGCGTCCTGCGCTGGAACTGGCGAGTGGCTTTCTACGCCTACGCCGCTGCAGGAACGGACCTCTACCCGCCGTTCACCCTGGCACGCACCAACTATCCTGCCGATTTCGAGGTGGACTACCCGGAACGCCTCTCCCGGGGGCTGGTCCTGGTCAAGTCGTGGCTGCTTGCGATCCCGCACCTGCTCATCGTCGCAGCCTTCTCCGGCACCCCCTGGACCTGGCAGGCGGAGACCGATGATTTGGGAACCACCTACCAACGGAGCACAGGCCTGTCGCTGCTGGGCCTGCTGGTCCTGGTTGCAGTAGTGGCCCTGCTCTTCACCGGCCGCTACCAGCGCCCGCTGTTCGACCTGATACTCGGCATCAACCGATGGATCTACCGCGTCCTGGCCTATGCGGCCCTGATGCGGGACGAGTACCCTCCGTTCCGGCTGGACCAGGGCGCCCGTGAGGTACCGCCTCCCCCTGGCGGGACCGCCGTACCAGGAGCCACCCCGCCACTTGAGTGAGGGCCTGCCTTGATGCTGCCGGAGCGTCCTGCCGCCTGCCGGTCAGCCTCTATTACTGGCTGCGAGCCCGCCCTAAACTGGTTCTGCAATCAGCGGCTGCGGACAAGAGGAGAGGCCATGGCGGTCATCGAGCAGGTGCGCGAAGGAATGCACGTCGTAGCGTCGGACGGGAAGAAAATCGGCAAGGTCGACGACCTGAAAATGGGTGATCCGGAGGCTGTGACCTCTGACGGCCAAACAGACCCTGAAACGGGAGGCCTCGTCAATACGGCGGTCGATGGGTTTGCCGCGACGTCCAGGTTGCCCCACCACACCGCAGAGAGGCTGCTGCGGATCGGCTATGTCAAAGTCGACAGGTCCGGCTTGTTGGCTGGTCATGCCTACTTCGCATCGGATGAGTTGGACCGGGTCGAGGGCGATACGCTGTGGCTGAAGGAGGGCCGGCACACCGACTAGCCTGGCCCTTCCCACCCCTCGGCACTGCCGCCTGCAGTGACTTTCGGCCCTACCTTTGCGGGAGCCCGCCGGGACACTATTGCCAGTGTGGCCGCACGGGCCGCATGAGGAGCTGAGATGAATACTTCCGGAGCGCCGTTCGCACGGATACTGGTGGGGGTCGACGGATCGGAGGCTTCCATTGAAGCCCTGCGGCAGGCCCAGCGGCTGGCGGTGCCCCTCGGGGCGAAGGTCCTGGCCAACGCCTACTGGGATTATCCGCAGGTCTACACAGGCTACGTGATGATGGGCATTGAGGGCTTCGAGGAACGCGCCGGGGAAATCCTGGCTGAGGCGGTCAAGACCGCCTTCGGTGACGAAACGCCGTCGAACGTCATTTCCACGCTGGTTCGCGGCCATCCCCGGGAATCACTGATCGAAGCCAGCCGCGACGCGGACATGGTCGTGGTGGGGAGGCGCGGCCACGGCGGCTTTGGCGGGCTGCTGCTTGGCTCAGTCAGTTCCGCCCTGGTGGCCCACGCCCATTGTCCCGTGCTGGTGGTACACACACCGGAAACCCACACGGCCTCGTCCTAGGCAGGGCAGCTTGGGCCGGCGCACAGCAGGTACAGACCGTTGACAACAATGCGGCAGGGCGGACGACGGCGGGTGGCGGCCGTGGCGGCCGCCCTCGCCCTGCTGGCCCTCGCCATAGTCCTGGCCCTCTTGCTAAGGGCGCCGGGAGGCCCGCCGGCGGCAGGGCCGTCAGGCTCTGCGAGCCCCTCCGCAACCCCGGTGGCGTCAAGCCCCAGCCCCGATGCATCCAGCGCCGTTCCCTCGGCGTCGCAGCCTGCGGAAGCCTCGACAGAACCACCCGAGGCCGGCCAAAATCCCGTCCAGCCGCCGGTTACCGTACCTCCCGTCCCTTTTCCCCCGCCGTCGGAGCCCGTTGCCACCCCTGGCCCGGTTCCGCCCGCAGCTCCCTTTCCGGCCTCGCTCCGTGACCAGGACCTCACGGTCATCCCTCGCGCCGGGCAGGTCGTGGCGCTGACTTTCGACGCGGGAGCCAACGCTGCGGGGCTGCCGAAAATCCTCTCCACCCTGTCCGCAAAAGGGGTTGCCGCCACGTTCTTCCTGACCGGGAACTGGGCAGACACCAATCCCGGAGGGGTGGGGCAGATTGTTTCCGCGGGGCACCGGGTGGCCAACCACTCCATGACCCATCCTGGTTTCACCGGCCTCGACGGTACCGGGATTGCGCAGCAGGTGCGCGGAGCGGAACAGGCCATCCTGGCCGCCGGCGCCGACCCCACGCCGCTGTTCCGCTTTCCCTTCGGGGAACGCGATGCCCGGACCATTGCCGCTGTCAACGACCTGGGCTATGTTGCAGTCCGCTGGACTGTGGACACCCTGGGCTGGAAAGGCACCAGCGGCGGGATCAACACGCAGATCGTTGCCGACCGCACACTGGCGGGCCTGCAGCCGGGCGAAATTGTCCTGATGCACATCGGCTCCAATCCCAACGACGGCACTACCCTGGACGCCGATGCCCTGCCGCAGATCATCGACCGGATCAGCGCCGCGGGGTATGGCTTCGTCACCCTCGACGCGCTGCTGGCCCCGTAGGCAAGGAGGGCCAGACCCATGGCTAAGGCCCGGCAGGCAGGGCCTGGAGGCAGAAAATCCGGTCCGGCCGCGAACGGTATGCCTGATCCGGCCCACCACGGCCTTCCCCTGCACGAGGTGGTCCTCCTGCTTGGGACAGACCACGTGCGGGGCCTCGCTTCCGCGGAGGTGGCCCGCCGGCAGGAACAGTTCGGTGCCAATGTCCTGCCGCGCTCACGGGGTGCGGGAATTCTCCGGAAACTGGCGCGGCAGTTCAACAACCCGCTGGTTTACGTCCTGTTGGCCGCGGCCGCCGTCACTCTCGCCCTGGGCGAGTACCTGGACTCGGGCGTCATCCTCGCCGTCGTCCTGGTGAACACGGCGATCGGCTTCGTCCAGGAGGTGCGGGCAGAGGCTGCCCTGGATGCGCTGCATTCCCTCGTCCGCACCCGTGCCGTGGTCACAAGGGACGGGCAGAGGCGCGAGGTTCCCTCCGAGGAGCTGGTACCGGGGGACCTCGTGCTGCTCGAAGCCGGCGACAAAGTGCCGGCGGACCTCCGGCTGGTCAGGTTGTCCGGCCTGCGCGCGGATGAGTCAGCGCTGACGGGAGAATCCGACGCAGTCGCCAAGGACGAGGTGGTACTGCCCCCGACCACCCCCGTCGCGGACCGCCGGAACATGGTCTACAGCGGCACCCTGGTGACCGCGGGCAGCGGGGCAGGCGTCGTCGTCGCAATCGGCGGCGAGACGGAACTCGGCGAGATCCATCGGCTTATGGGTGCGGTGCAGCCGGTGGCTACACCGCTGACCCAGAAACTGTCACGCTTCAGCATGACGCTGACGGTGGCCATCCTTGCCCTGGCCGCCGTGGCTTTCCTTGCCGGCGTGGCACGCGGCCAGGAGCCCGCGCAGATGTTCACCGCTGCCGTCGCACTGGCTGTGGGGGCGATTCCTGAAGGCCTGCCGGCAGCGGTCACTGTAACCCTCGCCATCGGTGTCCGCCGCATGGCCCGGCGCCGCGCCGTGGTCCGGCGGTTGCCGGTGGTTGAGACGTTGGGCAGCACCACCGTTATCTGTTCGGACAAGACCGGCACCTTTACGGAAAACCAGATGACGGTGCGTGCGCTCTGGACACCGTCCGCAAGGTACGAGGTGACAGGTTCCGGTTACGGCCCGGAGGGGCAGGTCCTCCGTGCCGGGGCCGGCGTCCGGGCGGCCGGAACCGCCACGGACCGGACGACGGCGGCGGCGCAGGACGAGGGACTGTACTGGTCCCTTCTGGCGGGAGGCGCCTGCAATGACGCCAGGATCATCAGGGAGGGACAGCACTGGCAGGCCCGGGGGGACCCCACGGAGGCGGCCATGGTGGTGGCGGCAGGGAAGGGCGGCGTGGAGGCCGGGGAGTTCCTTTCCTCCCATCCGCGGACCGGCACGCTGCCGTTCGCCTCGGAGCACCAATACATGGCAACCCTCCACACCTCCGCCTTCCAGGACGGCAGGGGCACGGGGTCCGGCATTGTGCTGGTCAAGGGCGCGGTGGAACGCGTGCTGGAGCTGTGCGCGGGGCAGATGGATCACCAGGGCCGCACCACGCCGCTGGCCAGGCAGTCAGTACTCGATGAGGCCCACCGGTTCGCCGGCACCGGGCTGAGGGTGCTTGCCACGGCGATGATGCGCCTTCCTGCCGGCGGCGCCCTGGCCGAGTCAAGCCTGCACGGGCAGCTGACGCTGACGGGACTGCAGGCCATGTTCGATCCGCCGCGGGAGGCAGCGGCGGCATCGGTGCAGGCCTGCCACCAGGCGGGCGTGGCAGTGAAAATGATCACCGGAGACCACGTGGGAACAGCCGCCACCATTGCCAGGGCGGTGGGCCTGACCGCGGACCGGGCGGACGGGACGGCACTGACCGGAACTGAACTTGACGCGATACCCGCGGACGGACTGCCCGACGCCGTCGAGCGGGCAACGGTCTTCGCACGGGTGTCCCCCGAACAGAAGCTTCGCCTGATCGGCGCCCTGCAGTCCCGGGGAAACGTCGTCGCCATGACAGGCGATGGCGTCAACGACGCACCGGCCCTGAGGCAGGCGAACGTGGGCATAGCCATGGGGCGCTCTGGAACGGAAGTGGCCAAGGAGGCCTCGGACATCGTCCTCACCGACGACGACTTTGCCACCATTGAGGCTGCCGTTGAGGAAGGCCGGAACGTCTTCGACAACCTGACCAAGTTCATCGTCTGGACCTTGCCCACGAACATGGGGGAAGGCCTGGTGATCCTGGTGGCAATCCTGATCGGGGCAACGCTCCCCGTCCTGCCCACCCAGATTCTGTGGATCAACATGACCACCGCTGTGGCCCTGGGCCTGATGCTTGCCTTCGAGCCGAAGGAACCGGGCCTTATGTCCCGCCCGCCACGGGCCCCCGGCCGACCGCTGCTGACCTGGACACTTACCCTTCGGATCCTGCTGGTCTCCACCCTCCTCGTGGCAGGCACCTGGTGGATCTTCGAACTTGAGCTCGCTGGCGGCGCGTCCCTCGCGGAAGCCCGGACGGCGGCCGTCAACCTTTTTGTTGCGGTGGAACTGTTCTACCTGTTCAGCTGCCGTTCCCTCACCAGGTCGGTCTGGCGAATCGGCTTCTTCAGCAACCGCTGGGTCATCCTTGGCGTCCTGGTCCAGGCAGCCGGCCAACTGGCCATCACGTACCTGCCGCTGATGAACGAGCTTTTCCATACGGCCCCGATCACGGCGGAAACCTGGCTGCGGATCCTGGGCATCGCACTGCTCGCGTCCCTGGTTGTGGCAGTGGAAAAGCGCTTCCGGCGCCGTGAGTTCTAGGGGCCGTTCAACGATGCGGCCAACGCCCGGCCCGCCGTGCCTTACGTCTTCGGCAGGAGCCGGACCATCACCAACCCGGTGACCGCGGCCATGGCCACCGCCATCAGGACGGCGGCCCCGGCTCCTATGGCGGCAACCAGCCACACATCCTGGCCGGGCTGCCACAGCGGCGTGGCCACCGCCATGAAGACGCCCAGTCCTGCCGTCCACGCCGCGGCGCTTCCTGCCACCCACCGCCAGGCCCGCGGAACGTGGTGCCGCAGCTCAAACCACTGCGCAAGGCCGATCGAAACCAGGATGACCACGGCCGCCACGGCTCCCGTAGCGGCCTGGGCGGGTGCGGGCCAGCCCTGCCAGCCTTCGTTGCTGAAGGTCAGCAGTGCCACGGTCCAGGCAACCACCGCCGCGGCGGCCGTCAGCAGGACCCACCGCAGAACCGATACGCCGGGCAGCGTTGTCCTGAGCACCCGCACCTGGAACCACCCCAGGACCGCTCCTTCAACGAGGCCGGCCAGCACCAGCAGCGGAACCGCCGCCGCGGGCCCCGGGGCAACCGGGACGGACTGGGCGAGTACGGGGGCAAGGAATCCCAGGCTCTCGCCGAGGCTCACCCAGCCCACCCAGCGGGCGAAGAAAGTGTTTCTGCGCGTCACAACGGGCCCCTTAGCCACCGGTCACAGTCCTCCTTCCGGTGTCTTCCCCAGAGTGGGACGGGCAGCCGCGGAACACCAGTGCCAAAGGCCCTGCGGTGGCACTGGAGCCGGCCTGTCCGCCTTGGTAGCTTCAATGCATGGCCATCAAACTTGAGAACGTCGGTATCGCGGTTCGCGACCTCGAAGCGGCCATCGCCTTTTTCACCGACCTCGGGCTGATACTCGTCGGCCGTGACACTGTCAGCGGCGAGTGGGCCGACACTGCCGTGGGGCTTGATGGCAACCATGCCAGGATTGCGCTGCTCCAGACCCCGGACGGCCGGGGTCAACTTGAGCTCTTCGAATACATCCACCCCGACGCGATCGAGTCGGATCCGACCCGTCCAAACGACATCGGCATGCACCGTGTGGCCTTCTCGGTCGACGACATCGACAAAGCCCTCGAAACAGCTGCGAGGCACGGATGCCATCCGCTCCGCGGCGTGGCGACCTACGGCGATGCCTACAAACTCACGTACCTCCGCGGTCCCAGCGGAATCCTCCTGATGCTCGCCGAGAAACTGCATAACGACTGACACCCTGACCGGGACCAATGGCTCTGCCTGCGGCCTGCGCCTGCTGCCCATAGTTAATGGCAGGCAAGCGTCGGTCCATTACCAGCAGTCCGCAGCCAACAGCCGGCATATGAGTTAGGGAGAGAACCATGAAGCACCCCAAGGACGCCGCCGCCGAGACCCAGGCGCTCCAGGCCGTCGAACAGCATCACGCGAACATGCTCGGGCAGCTCAAGGGGCTGGTGGCCCTGCTGATGGAAGCGGTTGAGGCAGGCGACACGGAAGCCGAACGAACAGCACATGCAACGCTGTTGGACTGGTGCGACAACGAGCTTATTCCCCACGCCCTGGCAGAAGAGGGGCCCCTGTACAGTGGACCCCGCGACACCCCGGAGGGGCGGCTCCTGGTGGAGGGAATGCTGGCCGAGCACCGCGTCATCGTGGACCTGGTGGAGGAACTTCGCACGTCCAAGGGACTGTCCGCGGCAGTTGCCGGCGCTGCCATCCAGCGGATGTTTGCCATGCACCTGGATAAGGAAAACCGCCTCCTGATGCCCTTCGTTGCCGGCTCCCCTGAGCTTTCCCTTGCCGCAGCGGTCAAGGGACTCCACGAATTGACCGGGGAAGGCAGCGGGCACCACGCGGAAACGCACGACGGCGGCGCGCACCAGCGGTGACCTGCCCGGCGTCCCTATTTTCCGCCGTCGGCTCCTCTCGCGCGGGCGCGTTCTTCGTCCGGGGCATGGACTACCAGGACAGGGCAATGGGCGTGGCTGACGCACGCAGAACTGACCGAGCCCGGCACAAAGCCGCTGTGCCCCCGCCGCCCAACGATGAGGAGCGCGGCGCTGCGGCTCCCCTCAACCAGGAGCTCGCCGGGTTTTCCACGCATCAGCCGGGTATGGACATATGACGGCCGCTCCGGGCCGAACGCAGCTGTGAGCGCCTGCTCCAGCGACTGCTCCGCAGCGTACTGAAAACCTTCAACACCCACTACCAGGTAGAGCCCGAAGCCGGCCGGAACATCCCAGCATGCCCAAGCCTCCACCGTTGCTTCGAGCGGCCCGGCCAGGGTTGCGGCCGTCCGGAGAGCGGAAACAGAGGCGTCGGAACCGTCCACGCCCACAATTATTTTGGGGTGCCGTTCGGGGGCATCCATGATGCGGGCTCCATTCTCTTTGGCCTGTTCCAAGACTGGAGAAGGTGCGGGCCTGCGGGATAGGGCCTAAAGTCACAGGGGGATGCCGGCCGGCAGCAGGACCGGCCGGCCCGGCACAGTCGCGGCCACAGGGTGCGTTGTATGATCACGACTCCAGACTTTGGTCCCTTCCTGCCGATCTGTGGGCAAGGAAGAATAGTCCTAGGCCCTTGGCAGGGCTGCCTCACACAGCAGTGAGTTTTGGTCCTTATGAAAATGGGAGCGGTTGGGTGCAAATGCATGAGTCAGGTCCGGAAGGGACTGCAGGTCTCCGCGGGCCCCTGCGCGTTTTTATCCTCGACGACCATGAACTCGTCAGGCAGGGACTGAAGGACCTGTTGGAGGGTGAGGGGTTTGTGGTGGTCGGCGAAAGCGGATCGGCGGCGGAAGCCACCCGGCGCATCCCGGCATTGCAGCCGGATATTGCGATCCTGGACGGTCGGCTTCCCGACGGCACCGGCATCGAGGTCTGCAGGGACGTGCGCTCGTTCGACCCCCGCCTGCACTGCCTGATCCTGACCAGCTACGACGACGAGCAGGCCATCCGCGGGGCTGTCCTGGCAGGCGCGTCCGGGTACATCCTCAAGCAGATCAGGAGTGACGACCTGCTTCAGGGCATCCGCAAGGCCGCCATGGGCGAATCGCTGTTCGAGCCCGGAGTCAAGGAGCGGATTATCGCCGGCCTTTCCAAAGCCCCCACAGACCCGCGGTTGGACGCGCTCAGTGCGCAGGAGAAGAAGGTACTGGCGCTGATCGGGCAAGGACTGACGAACCGCCAGATCGGTGAGGAACTTTTCCTGGCGGAGAAAACCGTGAAGAACTACGTTTCTTCCATCCTGGCGAAATTGGGGTTCGAAAGGCGGACCCAGGCAGCCGTCTACGTCACCCGGAATGCACAGGACGCCCAGTAACCCTGTGCACGGCGGTGTACAACATTCAGTCGTTTTCGGCGCAGATCATTGGCGGTGGACGGACCAGGTTATCCGGGTGCCTTCCCCCGGGGCGCTTTTAATAATGCAGGTGCCGCCCAGCAGCTCTGCGCGGTGCCGCATGTTCGCGAGGCCGCTGGCCTTGGCAGGCTCGCCAAAACCGCAGCCGTCGTCCGTGAGCACCAGTTCAACCTGTTTTTGGGTGACGGAAACGGTGACGCGGATTTCCTCGGCGCCCGAGTGCCTGGCCGCATTGCTCAGTCCTTCCGAGAGGACGGACAGCAGGTGGCCGGCGATATTCTCCCTGACAGCATCGTCCACGGGCCCGGCGAAGGCGACTTTCGGTGCCACGGCATAGCTCCGGGATGTCTCCTGCACCACCTTCAGGATGCGGCCCGTGAGCGGTTCACGCTCTTGCTCGCCCGTGCGGAGGGAGTAGATCGTGTCCCTCAACTTCCTGATGGTGTCGTCGAGCTCGGACGTGACGACCGCGATCCGCTCATGGGCGACAGGATCCAGGGTGTAGCGGCGGAGGCTCTGGATGCTCAACCCGGAAGCAAACAGCCTCTGGATAACGAGATCGTGCAGGTCACGGGCAATCCGCTCCCGGTCGGTGAACAGCAGGTTCTGTTCGCGCAAGGCATGGACGCGGGCCAGGTCAAGTGCCAGCCCGATCCTGCTGCCGAAAAGCGAGCTGGACTCAATTTCGGCCTGGTTATAGGCAGCCGCGCCCACCGGACGCGCAAGCAGCAGCACGCCATTTTCACTGTTGCTGTGGCCCAGGGGGCACACCAGGACCGAACCCAGCTTTTCAACGACCTCGTCATCAAATACCAGGCGGGGGTCCCGCGCCACAAGCGACTCCCCTGTTTCAATGACCCGGGAAACCTCGTCCGACCCGGTAATTTCCTGCCCCGCCTGCAGGCCCTGCACCCCCAGGGATGCCCTGCATCTTAGGGCGCCGTCACCAGCGGGAACGGCAATCACGGCCAGCGCTGAATCCGACACCCTCAATGCGGTTTCGGCAACGAGATCGAGGTTGTCCTCAGTTTCGGGGTGCGGGGTCATGATCAGCCGGCTGCTCAGCTCCATGCCCGCCTCCAGCCATTTCTGGCGCCGCTTGCTGTCTTCGAAAAGGCGGGCATTCTGGATGGCCACACCGGCAGCAGCAGCCAAAGCGACGGCGAGGTCCTCATCCTCCGGCGTGAAGTCCTGGCCGCCGTCCTTTTCCGTCAAGTAAAGATTCCCGAACACTTCGTCCCTCACGCGCACGGGTACGCCAAGGAAAGTCTTCATTGGCGGGTGGTTCCTGGGAAAACCGGACGCTATGGGGTGCTGGCCGAGGTCGTGCAGCCGCAGGGGCCGCGGCTCGCGGATCAACAGTCCCAGGACGCCATGCCCTGTCGGCAGGTCCCCGATGGACCCGATCGCGTCGTCGTTAATTCCCACAGTGATGAAATGGCTAAGGCTGCGGTCCTCGGCAATGACCCCCAGCGCACCGTACCTGGCGCCGACAAGTTCGCAGGCCGACCGCACCAGTCGGTCCAGCACGGCTTCCAGGCTCAGATCCTCGGCCAGGGCCACCACGGAAGCCAGGAGGCCGTTCATCCGTTCCTGGGTCTGCAGCAATTCGTCCGCACGGGCAACAAAATCCCGCAGGAGGTCTTCTGCCCTTTCCTTCATAGGAGAGCGCCACGGCTCAGTACTCACGTCCGACCTCCTGTGACAGTTACCCGCGACGCTGCGGGCCCAGCAGCACTTCAATCGTCCGGGCCGGTTTGCTCCCCCGGAAAGGTCACCTTTGCCTGAGCACGAAGGCATACCTTGGGGCCAGTTTAGAAGAAAAAGTCAAGGCCTGAAATGCCCTAATTGAAACGCTTAGCAATGCCCGCAGACTGCCACGAAATGCTGCGGGACCTTCTTCCCTAGCCGGGTGGGATTCCCCGCCTTAGGCTACGGCCATGGATACAGCTGCGACAGAACCGGAAGCCGAAAGCCTGGGCGTACATGATTGCTGGAGATACCTTCGGTCCACCTCCCTTTGCCGAATGGCCTTCACCCGTGGCAACACGGTGGAAATCTTCCCGGTGAACTACGTGCCCAGCAACGGAACACTGCTGATCCGGACGGGAGAAGGCACGAAATTGGATGCAGTGGCGGAACGCAGGGTGGTGGCGCTGGAGGCCGACGGCCTGAACCAGTACGGCACCATCGCCTGGAGCGTCGTGGTGAAGGGCCACGCTGTGGTCGTTACCGACGCCGAGGAATTCCAGGACGCCGCCGACGCGGGGCTCTCGCCGTGGCAGGCGGGACCAAAGAACAGCCTTATCCGCGTTACACCCGAGGAGATCACCGGGCGGCGATTCGTGATCGCCCCGCCTACCCGGTGGTGGGCCCCGCAGGAGCCGGGCGACAGGGCCTGAGGCACATCTTCACCGCCGCACTGAGAGAACCAAGGAAGGTAAACCCATGGACGCAAGCAAGCCCATCGCCGTCGGCATCATCGACTCCTCCCCCTCGAACGCCGCCCTGCTGTGGGCGGCCGCCCGTGCCCGCCGGCTCAGGCTGCCGCTGGCCATCCTTCATGTCCTGGATGACCGCTGGATGGCAGGCGAGGCGCTCGATGCGCTCCCCTATATCGACGCCCTGCGGAACTCCGCGCTCGGCATGCTGAAGGAGGCCGGGGAACGCGTCCGCGCAGCAGAACCTGACCTTCAGGTAACAACTGAACTGCTGGAAGGAAGCGTCGGGGGATCCCTTGGCGACTATTCAACGAAAGCATCCATGCTGGTCCTGGGCAGCAGCGGCCACTCTCGCGCTGCACTGACGGACCGGGCGCTCCAGGCGGCTGCCCACGCAGAATGTCCGGTGGCGGTCATCGGCGCAGGCCACGGCGGCGGGCAAGGCGTCGTGGTGGGCGTGGACGGATCAAGGGAGTCCACCCAAGCCGTGGCCTTCGCGGCATCCGAGGCTGACGCACTGGGCGAAGAACTTACCGTCATCTATGCCTTCACCGGCCCCAACCGCTGGATCAAGGCAGGGCTGCCGTCCAGCAGTTTCGCGGAGCACGTGATGCAAGAGGAACAGATCGTCCTGTCAGAGACCGTGGCGGGGCTCCGCCAGGACTACCCCGGCCTCGTGGTGCACGGAGTCCTCGAAACCGTCCTGGAACCTGCCGACGCCCTGGTCCAGGCAGCTGCCAACGCACGGATGCTGGTTCTGGGCAGCCGGGGCAGGGGCGGCTTTGGAAGGCTGCTCCTCGGATCGACGGCGCACGGCGTCCTCACCCAGCCACCCTGCCCCACTGTGATCACACGGCTGAAGAAGACCCGGCATGAGTAATGACGGACGGAACCTGCTGACGGCGTGATGTATGAAGCCGGGGAAAGCCTCGAACACCACCCGTCCTCAAGCATGCCCGGGGGCCGGCGGTGGCACGATGGCCTCACCTCGGCTGATGTCCTGGAACGCACCAGTGCCGGACGCATCAACCGCGTCCCGGGAACAACAAGCCGCAGCCTCTGGGAAATCGTCCGGGCGAATGTCCTGACCCTTTTCAACGGCATCGTGGCGGGGTGCTTCATCCTGCTGTTGGTGCTGGACCAGTGGCGGGACGCGCTCTTTGGCTTTTCGGCCCTTGGTAACTCACTGATCGGAATCGTCCAGGAATACCGCGCGAAGAAATCCCTTGACCGGTTAGCCATTCTCCACGCGGCGGAGAGCAAGGTTGTGCGGGACGGCAGGCCCCAACGGATCCCTGCGGACGCCCTGGTTCCGGACGACATCGTCCTGCTCAGCGCCGGGGAACAGGTAAGCGCGGACCTGCGCCTCCTGGACGGAGGGTACGTGGAGGTGGACGAGTCCTTCCTGACCGGAGAATCCGAACCCGTGTCCAAGGCTCCCGGAGCGGTGCTCCTGTCCGGGTCGCTGATCATGGCCGGCAGTGGCCGGGCAGCGGTGTTCCGGGCAGGACCGGACACGTTCGCCTACAAACTTACGGCTGAGGCCAAGCGGTTCTCCCTGGTCACGTCCGAGATCCGCTCGGGCCTGGACAAAGTCCTCCGCGTCATTACGTGGCTGCTCCTGCCCACCGCAGCACTCGTGGCCAACGCCCAGATCCAGAATGCCGGCGGCTGGGAGGACGCCCTCAGTTCCGGGCGCTGGATACCCGGGACCTTGGGCCTGGTGGCCAGCATCATCTCCATGATTCCGCTCGGCCTGGTCCTGCTCACCAGCGTTGCGTTTGCCGTGGGCGGGGTCCGGCTTGCCGGCCACATGGTCCTGGTGCAGGAGCTGGCGGCCGTTGAGGTCCTGGCGAGGGTCGACGTCCTGTGCCTGGACAAGACGGGCACCCTGTCCTCCGGTTCCATCAAATTCGACGCCGTGCACGACGCCGGCACACCGCCGGCGGAGGGGTGGCGGAGGGCCCTGGAGTGGTTCGGCGCAAACGAGGAAGCCAGCACGACGGCCAAGTCCATCGGCGCCGCTTTTCCGGCGGGCGACCTCCTGGCGGCGGCCGCGTCCGTGCCGTTCACTTCCGCCCGGAAGTGGAGCGCAGTGACGTTCCCGCCCGGATCCGGGGCTCCCGGAACCTGGGTGTTGGGAGCTCCTGACGCTGTCCTTGCGGGATCCTCCCGGCGTGCCGGGGCCCACCGGCTCGCCGCGGCACTGGCCTCCACCGGGCTGCGGACCCTGGCACTCGCCCACATGCCGGGCTCCCTGCCCGGTTCCGTGCCCGAATCGGGCGAAAGCGGCCGGCTGCCCCCCGAACTTGTTCCGGTGGTGCTGTTGACCTTCCGTGAGGACATCCGGAAGGACGCACACAAGACCCTCGCATACTTCCGGCAGCAGGGGGTGGCCGTGAAGATCATTTCCGGGGACGATCCGCGCACCGTTGCCGTCCTGGCGCGCGAAGTGGGGTTTGGACAGGGTGCGGCCTATGACGCGCGAAACCTGCCCGCCGACCCCCTCCTGCTGGAAAAGACCATGGAGGACCACCACGTGTTCGGCAGCGTCACCCCTGCCCAGAAGCGGGACATGGTCCAGGCCCTGAAGCGGCGCGGGCACACGGTGGCAATGACCGGAGACGGCGTCAATGATGTGCTTGCGCTGAAGGATGCGGACCTGGGCATCGCCATGGACACGGCATCACCGGCCACCAAGGCCGTGGCACGGCTTGTCCTTTTGGACGGGCGCTTCGACAGGTTGCCCGCGGTCGTGGCGGAGGGCCGCCGCGCCATCAGCAACATCGAGCGGGTCTCCATGGTGTTCCTCAGCAAGACCGTGTACATAACCCTTATCTCGTTGGCTTTCGCCCTGCTGTTGCTGCCCTTCCCGTTCCTTCCGCGCCAGCTTTCCGTACTGGACGGACTGACCATCGGCCTGCCCGCATTCTTCCTGGCCCTCCAGCCCAGTGCACAGCGCTATGCACCTGGTTTCCTGAAACGCTCCCTGGCCTTCTCGGTACCGGCCGGTATGTGCGCCGCGCTGTGCGTGCTGGCGGTCGCCGCCTACGCGCGGCTGGGCGGCCAGCACGGCACCGGGGCGGTACAGTCTGCCACCATCATCAGCCTCGCCCTGATCGCGGCATGGATCCTGGTGATGGCATCCCGGCCGTTGAACTGGATCAAAACCCTCATTTTGGCCGGCATGTACGGCGGCCTGGTCCTCTTGTTCACCGTCCCTCCGGTCAAGGATTTCTTCAGGCTCGACTGGCCGCCCCCGGACCTGCTGGCGGCCTCCGTCATAGTGGCCGTGGCAGGAAGCCTGGCTATCGAAGGAATCGGCCGTTTTCAACGGCGCCTGGCCGGCGGCCAAGGAATGGCTGGCGGAAAATGACTTTCGGCTCTGGCCGGGCTGCGCCGGCCGTGCCACAGTGATAAGCCGGATGGCACGAGGAGGAATCGGTGCTCGCTTGGTGGGTGGGCCGCCCCGGCCCCGTCTCTACCCGTCCCCTGACCATGGGGATCCGCGAAAACCCCAGGCCCGGGGCCAACGAACTCCTGGTTGACGTGAACGTGTGCGGTGTCTGCCGCACGGACCTGCATCTCGCCGAAGGGGACCTCCCGCCCCGCCGTCCCCGTGTTGTGCCAGGGCACGAGGCAGTGGGCGTGGTAGCCGGGACCGGGCCGGGCAATTCCCCGTTCGCACCGGGTGACAGGGTAGGCATCGCCTGGCTTGGCGGGGTCTGCGGTACCTGCGCCTACTGCCGCCGCGGGGACGAAAACCTGTGCACGGCACCCGTCTTCACCGGGTGGGACAAGGACGGCGGCTACGCCCAGCAGCTCACTGTCGCCCAGGACTTTGCCTACCCTATCCCTGAGGTGTTCACCGATGAAGAGGCGGCACCCCTGCTGTGCTCGGGCATCATCGGCTACCGCGCGCTGAAGCGGGCCCGTGTGCCGGCCGGGGGCCGCCTTGGCATCTACGGTTTCGGCAGTTCCGCCCACCTGACCGCGCAGCTGGCGATGCACCAGGGGGCGTCCGTCTACGTCATGACCCGCTCGGCGAAGGCCCGTGCCCTTGCCCGGGATCTCGGCGCAGAGTACGTCGGCGGCGCCTACGACGATCCACCGGTGCCGCTTGATTCCGCCATCCTCTTTGCTCCTGTGGGGGACCTCGTGCCGGTGGCGCTCCGGGCCCTCGATCGTGGCGGAACGCTGGCGATTGCGGGCATCTACCTCAGCGACATACCGGCCCTGAACTACCATGACCATCTGTTCTACGAGCGTCAAGTGTGCAGCGTTACCGCCAACACGCGGGCGGACGGACTGGAGTTCCTGGCGCTCGCAGCCGAAATTCCGCTGGCACCGGCCACCACCGTCTACCAGTTTGATGCAGCCGCTACCGCGCTGGACGATCTCGCCGGGGACAGGATCACCGGTTCCGCCGTGCTCCGGGTTCGCCCGGAAACACCTGCAGGCCAGGGTGGGACCTTGGACTCTGGAACCTTCACCGCGTAAAGCGGATGGTGGTAGTGCCGGGCAACCAGCTGTCCCGGACCAGTATGAGCAGGAGGCAATAATGACTGAGCTGATGAAGTGGTTTGAGTCGCGCCGCTCCCCCATGGACCTGATTGAAAGGCTGTTCGAAGGCGAGACGGGGACGGCCGCCATCCGGGTAGAGGAGATGGTGGACGGCAACACCTTGGTGGTGCGGGCGGAGCTGCCCGGCATCGACCCGGACAAGGACGTTGACGTGACAGTGACCGACGGCGTGCTGTCCATCAAGGCCGAGCGGCAGGAAAAGAAGGAACACAAGGACAAGGACAGTTACCGGTCCGAATTCCGTTACGGTTCCTTTGTCCGGCGGCTCCCGCTGCCCAGCGGCGTCCAGCAGGGCGACGTCACCGCGTCCTACAAGGACGGCGTCCTGGAAGTCCGTGCTCCCCTGCCGGACCAGGGCCAGGGACCGGCGGCCTCGAAAATCCCGATTAGCAGGGGTTGACGGCTGGTGCCTGGTACTGCCGGGGCCAGGCACCACTCCGGTCAGCCGAACAGGACTGCCGCCTCCCGGTACCGCTCCTCGGGTAC
This sequence comes from Paenarthrobacter sp. NEAU-H11, assembly GCF_050573415.1. Classification (NCBI taxonomy): domain Bacteria; kingdom Bacillati; phylum Actinomycetota; class Actinomycetes; order Micrococcales; family Micrococcaceae; genus Paenarthrobacter; species Paenarthrobacter sp. NEAU-H11. The sequence goes on from NZ_JBNZGA010000008.1 coordinate 67,019, forward strand.
CACCTTCAAAGTTCCAAGGGCGAGCTCCAGGCCCACGGTGACAACGTCGGTTCCCCGCAGGGACACCATGGTCCCCCAACTCCCGTTCGCTGCCGCTTCCACGGCGGCCATCCCGAGCCTCGTGGCAAGCACGCGGTCGTAGGCCGTCGGTTCACCGCCCCGCTGGATATGGCCCAGGACGGTGGCCCGCGTTTCAATGCCGGTCAGCTCCTGCAACTGCTGTTCCAGCAGGCGGCCGATGCCGCCAAGCCGGGGCCGCCCGAAAGTATCAAGGCCCCGGGGCGCATAGGGTGCTTCCTGTCCCTCCAGCGCAAACGCCTCCGCCACCACCACCAGGGGTGCCCTTCCGCGGTCCCGTGCCGACATGACCCAGGCCGAGACCTGCTCCAAGGACACGGGATGCTCGGGAAGCAGGATGGCGTGGGCGCCTGATGCCATTCCCGCGTGGAGCGCAATCCAGCCGGCGTTGCGGCCCATGACCTCCGCGATCATGCACCGGTGGTGGGATTCCCCGGTGGTCCGCAGCCTGTCGATGGCTTCCGTTGCCGTTTGCACTGCTGAATCGAAACCGAAGGTGTAGTCGGTTGCACCGAGATCGTTATCGATCGTTTTGGGTACACCCACCACGTTGATGCCCTGGTCGGACAGGGCTTTTGCCGCCGCCAGCGTTCCTTCACCGCCAATGGCGATAAGGCCGTCCAGGCCGTTGCGCCGGAGGCTTTCCCTTACCGCGTCAGTGCCGCCGTCCTTGAGCGGATTGGTGCGGGAGGTTCCCAGGATGGTTCCGCCAAGCCGGGAAAGTCCCCGGACACTGGACCGGGGCAAGGGAACAACGTCCTGCTCCAGGACTCCCCGCCAGCCATCGCGGAAGCCCAGGAATCCGAATCCGTGGGCTACATCGCCCCCCAGCACGGCTCCCCGGATCACGGCGTTCACCCCCGGGCAGTCACCGCCGCTGGTCAGGATTCCGAGTTGCTTCATGATGCGGCCGATCCCTGCGCCTTCGCCGGCAGGCGGAAACTCCTGGCCAGCCCGGCCGGGAGGGCTGTGTCCCTCCCGTTCACATGCAGCGTGATGGGGGCCGCGTCTCCTGGTGCGGAGGCAATGTGCAGGCGCCCGTCCTTGAGTTCAATCTTGAGGTGATGTCCCCGGTAGCGGACTTCAAAGGCCACAGCCCGCAGCCCGGTGGGCAGGTTGGGCGCGAACACAATGGTGTCGCCGCTGAGCCGCAGCCCGGCGAAACTGCGTTGGATGACGTCGATGGTCCCGGCCATGGCGCCCAAATGGATTCCTGCCCGGGTTGTGCCATGCTGCGTGTCGTCGAGGTCGGCATCGAGGGCTTCCCGGAAACTGTCCCATGCGCGGTCCGCGTCCACCGCGGCCAGCACGGATGCATGCGCCACCCGGCTCAGCGTGGATCCATGGGCAGTCCGGGCGAGGTAATACTCAATGGTCCGGTTCAGCTGGTCCGCGGTGAAGGCGTATCCGAGTTCGGAAAGAAGGCTGATGAGCCCTTCCTGGCCCAGCAGGTAGGGCAGCATCAGGACATCGGCCTGCTTGGCGAGTTTGTAGCGGTTGGTACCGTCCCCCTCGGCCTCCAGGATCAGGTCCAGCCGCTCGATGCTGTCATAGGCCTCCCGGTAGCGTTCCCAGTCGAGTTCCTCCAGCTCTTCGTAACCGGCGAACTGGCTGATGATGCCGTCGGAGTGGAAGGGAACGAAAAATGCCTTGCCCACCTGCTCCCAGCCGGCAACTTCCTCATCCGTAATGCCGAGGCGGTCCATCAGCCCGCCCAATTCGTTGCCCTGCACAATGGAGACAAGCTCAGCGGCCCGGAGGCATGCCCAGGCAGCCATCACGTTGGTGTAGGCGTTGTCATCAAGTCCCGGATCGGCGCTGCCCGGATATCCCGTGTGGTACTCATCCGGCCCCACGACGCCGCGGAGGTGGTAACGGCCGGTGTCCTGGCTGCGCTCCGCCCGGGACGAGAAGAACCGGGCAACGTCGATGACCAGTTCAGCGCCCCGCCGGAGGAGCCAGGTTTTGTCATTGGTGGCCTGGTAGTACTGCCAGGCGTTGAAGGCCACGGCCAGGCCAGCGTGCAACTGCATATGCGAATTGTCTTTGACCCACCGCCCGGATCTGTCGTTATAGAGCCATTTGGGCGTCTCCTCCGTCCCGTCACTGCCGCTCTGCCACGGAAACTTCGCACCGGAGAGCCCCAGGACGGAGGCCGCGTGGCGGGCCGCGGGAAGCCTCCGCCAGCGGTAGTCGATGAGGGACCGGGCGACATCGGGCGTCCTCGACGTCAGGAGGGGCAGCACAAACAGTTCGTCCCAGAAGACGTGGCCCCGGTAACCCTCGCCATGGAGACCGCGGGCAGTGACTCCCGCATCCAGCTCGGCCGTATGGCGGGTCAGGGTCTGCAGCACATGGAAGATGTGCAGGTTGAGGACCAGGCGCACCTGGACCGGCGCGTCGATATCCACCCGGAACGGGTCCAGTTCACGCCGCCAGGCCTCCTGGTGGGCAGACAGGAGGGCTTCGAAATCGTCACCGCACCGCTCCAGTACGGCCCGCGCAGCCGACGCCGGGGAGGAAATCGCGCGGTCACGGGAGGTCACTACGGCCACGGCCTTGCTGATCCTGGACGGTGCCCCGTCGACGAGCGGAACCTCGAACGTCCGGAAGTGAAAGGCACCCTTCCTGCCGGGATGTCCGCCGCCCGCCGCCCCGGATACCAACGTACGGAACGCGGCAGCAATCCGGACCAGGCTTTGCGTCGTTTCAGCTTCGACGACCGAAATGTCTTCCGGATTGGATGGCTCGACGCCGCTTCCGGCCTTGGTCCGGTCCACCAGGTGGATCCCGGGAACGGACCCCTTGCCGGGAGTGTTCATATTCCTGACACCGGCGTTGACGCCGCTGCGGACTTCCACAACACCGTTCCAGCCCAGCGGGGTGACTTTCATGTCCAGGGCAAGGAGGTGGGGCTCGGCCATGGACGCGAAACGCGTCTGGACAACTTCCAGGCGCCGCTTGTCAGCGGCTTCCAGCAGCAGCCGCCGCTCCAGGACGGCGCGCTGGAGATCCAGGGTGCGGCGCTCGCGGAGGACTGTCATTCCACCCGTCGACCACCACTGTCCGGGCGACAGCCGAAGGTCGACCGGAAGGCAGTCAGGGGCATTGACCATGTGCTCTTCCACGAGCACTTCACCGGCCACCTCGGAGGCCACCCGGTTGTAGACGCCCGCGAGGTACATGCCCGGGTACCGGAAGCTTCCGCCCTCCGGCGCCGCTCCCCGCACGCCAAAGTAGCCATTGCCAAGGGTGGTAAGCGCTTCGCGGTGCCCCTCGTGGCCGGCGTCGAAGCCCTCATAGATCAGTTGCCAGGGATCACCCACAACGAGGCCCAGGTCCAGTTCGCCAACGTCGTTGAGGACAGAGCGCGCCCCGGCGGCTTCGAGTTCCCGCCGGCTGCCGTTGCGGTCGATTCCCACCACCAGCCCGAATCCGCCCCGGTGCGCCGCCAGTACCCCCGCGACCGAGTCTTCAATGACCACCGCGTGGGACGGCGATACCCCCAGGCGGAACGCGGCGGCCAGGAAGACGTCAGGGGCGGGCTTCCCGCGGAGGCCCAGGTTTGCTGCGGCGGTCCCGTCCAGGATGACGTTGAAATAGCCCGGAATGCCGGCCGCGTCCAGGACGGAGGAGGCATTGCGGCTGGACGTGACCACACCGGTGGGAACACCGGCGTCGGAAAGTCTTTGCAGCAGCTGCATTGTCCCCGGATAGCTTTGGACGCCGTCCTCCCTCAGGTGCTCGAGGAACAGGCGGTTCTTAAGGGCGCCCAGCCCAAAAGCCGTCCAGGTGCCCGGCTCATCCCGGTCAGATCCCCGGTCGACTTTCACTCCCCTGGAGGCAAGGAACTTCAGCACGCCTTCTTCCCGGGGAAGGCCGTCAATGTAGTTGCGGTAGTCGGCTTTGGTGAGGGGGGACCGGTCCGCGGTGGCGGGTATCCGGGGATCCTTCAGGATCTGTTCGAAGGCCTCTTTCCAGGCGGCCTGATGCACCAGCGCCGTGTTGGTGACCACCCCGTCCAGGTCGAAGATAACGGCGTCAAAGGGCGGCTTGGCGGCAGCAGCAGTGGGCGACGCGGTCATATGACAGGGATACCAGCAGGCCGTCCGCCCGTGACAGTGCCGTTAGGCCTGTCTGCCCAGCCGCTGCTCGGCTGCGGCGATGACGGGCAGGGCCTTCAGGAACGTGTCCGGGTTCAGCGAGATGGAATCAATGCCCTTGCTGATCAGGAACTCGGCAAGGTCCGGGTGGTTGCTCGGGCCCTGCCCGCAGATGCCGATCTTGATGCCGGCCGCGTGTGCTTTGTCGATGGCCTGGGCAATCATCGAACTGACGGCGGGGTCCCTTTCGTCGAACAGCCCGGCCAGCTGCTCAGAGTCGCGGTCCACGCCCAGGACCAGCTGGGTGAGGTCGTTGGAGCCAATGGAAAAGCCGTCGAAGCGCTGGGCGAACTGTTCCGCCAGCACCACGTTGGAGGGTATCTCGCACATCATGTAGAGCTGCAGCCCGGCGCTGCCCCGTACCAGGCCGTGCCCGGCCATGGCCTCTATGACCAGGTCAGCCTCGCGCAAGGTCCGGCAGAAGGGAATCATGACAATGACGTTGGCGAAACCCACTTCCTCGCGGACGCGCTTAAGGGCCCTGCATTCCAGGGCAAAGCCCTCGCGGTAGTGCTCGCTGTAATAGCGCGAGGCACCGCGGAAACCCAGCATGGGGTTTTCTTCCGCGTGTTCAAAATAGCCGCCGCCGATCAGGTGGCTGTACTCGTTGGTCTTGAAGTCGCTGAGCCGGACGATTACGGGCTTGGGATGGAACGGCGCCGCGATCTTGGCGATCCCGGTGGCCAGCACATCGACGAAGTACTCCTGGGGGTCCCGGTAGCCGCTGGTGAGTTTGCGGATGAGCGCTGCTTCCTCAGGGTCTGCCACCCGCTCGGGGTGCACCAGGGCCATCGGATGGATGCGGATGAGGTTGTTGATGATGAATTCCATCCGGGCCAGCCCCACTCCAGCCGCCGGCAGGCGCCACCATTTGAAGGCTGCGGCAGGACTGCCGATGTTGACCATGATGTCGGTGCCGGTGGCGGGAAGAGCCTCCATGTCCACTTCCTCCACGGTGTACTCCAGGAGTCCTTCGTACACCCGGCCTTCTTCGCCTTCCGCGCAGGACAGGGTGATGGGGTCACCGTCAGGCAGGGCTTCGGTTGCGTTGCGTGTTCCGACGACGGCGGGTACGCCCAGTTCCCGGCTCACGATCGCCGCGTGGCTGGTAGGCCCGCCGTGGTCCGTGACGATGCCCGCTGCACGCTGCATCACCGGCACCCAGTCCGGATCTGTCATCCGGGTCACCAGCACCGAGCCGTCCACGAACGATTCGATGTCCTTCGCATCCCGGATGACGCAGGCCGGCCCGTTGGCTATGGCATCACCGATCGCCGCCCCTGATGCCAGCACGCGCCCCGGCTCACGCAGGTGGTAGGTGCGGAACGTGGAGCTGCTGCGCCGGGCCTGGACCGTCTCCGGCCTGGCCTGCACCATGAACAGTTCGCCCGTTACGCCGTCTTTGGCCCATTCCATGTCCATGGGCCTGCCGTAGTGTGCCTCCACGGCAGCGGCCCAACGCGCCAGCAGGACAACTTCCTGGTCGTTCAGCACCAGGATCTCCTGCTCCCGTTGGCTCGTTTCCACCATCCGGGTCCTCGCGTTTCCCCCGAGGCTGTAGACCATCTTGCGTTCCTTTGCGCCGCGTTCCCTGTCAATCACGGGGCTGAAGCGGTCATCGGCGAGCAGCGGTTTGAACACCTGGTATTTGTCCGGGTTGATGGTGCCCTGCACTACCGTCTCGCCGAGGCCCCAGGCGGCGCTGATAAGCACGGCCTGCGGGAACCCGGACTCCGTGTCGATGGAGAACATGACCCCCGAAGCGCCGACGTCCGAGCGGACCATGCGCTGGACACCCACGGACAACGCCACCTCCAGGTGGTCGTAGCCCTTCATTTCCCGGTAGCTGATGGCGCGGTCCGTGAACAGCGAGGCGTAGCAGTTCCGGCAGGCTTCGAGGACGGCGCGCTCCCCCGCCACATTGAGGAACGTCTCCTGCTGGCCCGCGAAACTGGCGTCCGGCAGGTCCTCCGCTGTGGCACTGCTGCGGACCGCAACCGCAACCTCGGGCTGGCCGGCGCGGCGGCAAAGGAGGCGGTAGTGTTCCTCGATTGCCTGCCCGGTGCTTTCCGGAAAAGTGGCTGACAGAAACAGTTCCCTGATGGCCGCCCCGGCCTGGCGCAGGGTGGCCCGCCCCGCGCGGTACTCCCCGAGGTAGGCCCGGATGCGCGGCTCCAGGGCGTTGGCTTCCAGGAAAGCGCGGTAGGCAGCAGCGGTGGTGGCGAACCCTTCCGGGACCCTCACGCCGGCCGAACGCAGGGACCGGCTCAACTCGCCCAGGGAGGCGTTCTTTCCCCCCACGGACGCGATGTCCCCTATCCCGGTGTCAGCGATCCACATGACATGGACATCGGCACGGGGGGTTGCGGGTGCAGTCATGCCTTGATTCTGGGCCGTGGCGGAAGACGCCGGGCAGAGTCTTTGGTCCCGAGCACGGCCCGCCCCCGGAACGCGCCCCTTGCCGGGCCCCGCACCAGGGGCGGCTGCCGGTCATGCGTGGTTGGAGCGGCCCCTGATGCGCTTGTAGGCCCAGTCCGCAGCCAGGACGGCCGGCACTGCCGACAATGCCACGAGGAGTCCGGCAGGCGCCGGGGGGGCCTGCCCCAGGACGGCGGCGAGCTGGGGAATAAACAGGCAAGCCGCGAGCACACCCAGCTCAGCCAGGATCGCCCATGCCAGGAGCCTGTTCGTGCCCCAGCCCAGCCGCCAGGGCGGAACGGTTGCACTCCGGCAGGCGAAGGCGTTGGCCAGCTGACCCAGCACCACCGCTGTGAAAGCGGCACCTGAGGCGGCCATCAGCAGCCCGGGCTCCGGCGTCTCGCCGCGGTCCCAGCCACCGCCGAAGAGCACCGCGGAAAATGCGGCCATTTCGATGACGGCCTCCACGGGGCCAAGCACGCAGAAGACGCGCACCATCAGCTTCCGGTCCATCAGGTGCCGCCGTTCCGGGGGCCGCGCAAGCACGCGTTTGCCCGGCTGCTCAGCGCCCAGGGCCAGAGCCGGCAGCAGGTCGGTTCCGATGTCCAGGGCAAGGATCTGCAGGACGCCGAGGGCCAGCGGAAACTGCCCGCCGGAGAGCGCCCAGATAACAAACGGGGTCAGCTCCGCCACGTTGTCCGTGAGGTGGTAGGTAAGGAACCTGTGGATGTTGGCGTAGGTGGCCCTGCCCTGTTCGATGGCGGCCACGATGGTTCCGAAGTGGTCATCGAGGAGGACCAGATCGGCCGCTTCGCGTGCGACATCGGTGCCGCTTAAGCCCATGGCCACCCCGATGTCCGCTTCGCGCAGGGCCGGGCCGTCGTTTACACCGTCTCCGGTCATGGCCACCACGTGTCCCCGGGACTGCAGCGCCCTGGCAACCCGCAGCTTCTGCTCCGGGGAAACCCTGCTCACCACCACTCCGTCGCGGTCCAGGAGCGCGCCGAGCAACTGCTCGTCGTCCGGGAGCTCCGTGCCTTCCAGCACCCGTTCGGGAACCCCCATCAACCCGATCTCACGCGCGATGGCCGCAGCAGTACCCGGATGGTCACCGGTGATCATGGCGAGTTTGAGACCGGCATTACGGGCGGTCCGGATGACCTCGCCCACGTCCGGCCGGGGCGGATCATGAAGCCCGATCAGGCCCAGCAGCTCGAGGCCGCGTTCGATGTCCTCGGCGGGGCGGGACTCCCAGAGCGCCGGCGCGCCCTCCAACTTCCGCCGCGCCACGGCGATGACACGCAGCCCCCGGGAGGCCATCAGATGGACTTGTTCCCCGACCGGTTCGGGCACGGCGCCGCAGAGCGGAAGAACCGCCTCCGGGGCGCCCTTGCAGAACAGGTCCTGTCCAACGATCGCCGATTCCCGCCGTCGTACGGGATCGAAGGGGAGCCTGCGCGAAGGCACCCTCCCGTCGCCTGCTGCCCCTGTCAGCCGCCGTGCCAGCACGTCGATGGCCGCTTCCATTGGGTCGCCGGAGGCCCGCCACTGTCCTTCGTGCAGTTCGGCGCGGCCTTGTGAGGCGGCAAGGGCCGCGAGCGCAGTTTCGGCGGCTTTGTCCTTTCCCTCCCCCAGGACTGTCCCTTCCGGGTTGTACCCGTCACCGGCAATGTGTACCTCTCCTTGGGAGGTGAAGACCTCGACGGCGTTCATCCTGTTCTGGGTCAGTGTGCCCGTCTTGTCCGTACAGATGAACGTGGTGGACCCAAGGGTCTCCACCGCCTCAAGGTTGCGGACCAGCGCATTGCGGGCAGCCATGCGCTGGGCGCCCATCGCGAGCGACAGCGTCACCGTGGGCAGCAGGCCCTCGGGAACAAGGGCAACGGCGACGCCGATGGCGAAGAGGAAGGAATCCCGCCACTGGATGCCCACCAGCAGGGACACCAGGAAAAAGACGGCGGCAATTGCCAGGGCAACGGATGCCACCACGCGGACGATCCGGCGCAGTTCCAAGGACAGCGGAGTGGGTGGGGAAACGGCTCCGCTGGTCAGGAGCGCGATCCCGGCCAGCCGGGTCCTGGCGCCCGTGGCCGAAACGGCGGCCTCCGCGTTGCCGTTGACCAGGAACGTCCCGCCCCAGGCAGGATCGCCGCCGGCTTTCGGCACCGGTTCGCTCTCCCCGGTCAGCATGGATTCGTCCACGGTGCAGGACGCAGCGGTGACCAGCACGACGTCGGCGGGGATGCGGTCTCCGGCGGCCAGCAGCACGACGTCGTTGATCACCAGTTCACTGGCATGGACTTTCCGGACGCGCCCGTCCCGCCGCACCAGTACGTCAGCGGGCAGCAGTCCCCGCAGTTTCGCCGCCGCGTGCTGGGCGCGTTCCTGCTGGATGTGGGCAAAGACGCCGTTGACAAGGACGACGACGATAATCGCCACGCCCAGTTGCGGCATGTCCGCGAGGAAGGCAAGGCCCGCCGCGCACCACAGCATGAGGGCGAAGAAGTGCGTCAGCTCCCCCCAGAGTTTCCGCCACTGGGGCACCGGTTTCTCGGCCGGAAGGAGGTTGGGGCCTGCCTGCTTCAGGAGATCCGCGGCCTGGACCGAGGTCAGGCCAGCCGCGGTCATCACACGACGTCCGCCTCCTGGCCCACCAGGAGCACCGGGCACACGGACCGTGCGGCGCACGCCTTGCTGACGGAGCCCATGCTGGTTCCGAGGAACCCTCCCTCACCGTGCCGCCCGACTACCAGAAGCTGTGCCCGCCGGCTTTCCTCCACGAGGACCTTGCCCGGCGGCCCGAACTTCACCGTTACCCCGACATCTTCGGGCCGGTCGCCGGAGAATGCCCTCCCCAGGGCTTCGTCCACCAACCGGCGGGCCGCGTCCTCAAGCCTCGCGGTAAATTGGCGGTCGGCGCCTTCAATGTGGGGCAGCACCAGGTAGTCCGGCATGCCGATGCAGGTGATGACCTCCAGCCGGGCGCCAAGGCGGGCCGCGAGGGTGCCCGCGTACCTCAGGGCTGCCGATGAGAATTCTGACCCGTCGACACCCACAATGACGGGCTTGGACACTGTTTCTGCTTTCATATCCACCACATTCCCTACTGGCGGCGGCCGTGGGAAGGGCCGAAGGTCATGCCGGCCCCCTGCCGTTTCAGCCTCGGCCCACGGGCTTTTTCGGCCTGGGTCCGTGCAGCGCCCTCAACCCGTTCAAGATTGTGGCCAGGTCCACGAGTTCCTGGAGGAGTGCCCCCGTGACGGCCGGGATGTACCCGGTCATGGCAACAGCCATGAGCCCGATGCTGAGGCCTATTCCTGTCCAGATACTCACCAGGGCCACAGCGACGGTGCGTTTCCCGATTTCGACTGCAACGGCGACTTTGGACAGGTCGTCGAGCATGATCACCACGTCTGCCGACTCACTCGCGGCTGTGGCGCCCTTGGCCCCCATGGCTATCCCGACGTCCGCCGCGGCGAGCACAGGGGCGTCATTGACGCCGTCGCCCACCATCAGCACCGGTCGCTCCCGCACGCCGGCCACCGCGTTGACCTTGTCCTCGGGAAGGCAGTCCGCCTGCACGTGCCGGATGCCTGCTTCTTCGGCAATGTGCGCCGCGGTCCCCCGGGCATCACCGGTCAGCAGCATGGTGTGCCGGATTCCCAGGCGGTGCAGCCGGGCAAGCGTCTGCCCTGCGTCGGCGCGCAGCGGGTCCTTCATGATGAGGGCGCCTGCGTACGTGCCGTTCACGGCCACGTAGACCGCCAGCTGCCCGCTGCGCAGGGCGGCTTCCCGGAAACCCCGTGCTGAGCTGCGGACCAGGCCCGCCTTGCCCACCACCACCGTGTCCCCGCCGCATACCGCCTCCACCCCCTGGGTGGCATGTTCCGTGGCCCGGGTTACCGGCAGGAGTTCAAGGTCGCGCAGGGCGGCAGCTTCAATGACGGAGGCTGCCAGGACGTGCGAGGAGTATTGCTCTGCGGAGGCGGCAAGCTGCAGGATCCGCGCAGGGTTCATCGATCCGCTTCCCTCCCCTCCCGGTGCTGCCTGCACGGTATCCAGGACCGGCCGCCCGGAGGTCAGCGTTCCTGTCTTGTCGAACACCGCGGTCCTGGCCTTGGCCAGCTGCTCGAGGGTTCCGCTGTTCTTGATGATGATGCCCTTGTGGGCGGCCTGGCTGGTGCCGGCCAGGAAGGCCACCGGCGCGGCGATCAGGAGCGGGCACGGAGTTGCCACCACCAGGACCTGGGCGATCCGCACGGGATCCCCTGAAAGAAGCCACGCGGTTGCAGCCATGAGGACCGCGAGCGCGGTAAACGGAACGGCGTAGCGGTCCGCCAGGCGGACCACCGGGGCGCGGCTGGACGCCGCCTCCTCCACCAGGGCGATGATGCGGCTGTATTGTGAATCGTCCGCGGTCGCGGCGGCCCGCATTCTGATGGCCGTCTCGCCGTTGACGGAGCCGCTGAGCAGGAGGTCGCCCCGGACCCGCTCAACCGGGAGGCTTTCGCCCGTCAGCGAGGATTCATCCATGCTGGCAGCGTCCGAGAGGAGCTCCCCGTCCACTGGTACGAGCTCGGAGGGACGCACTACCAGCACGTCCCCCGGCAGCACCCCGCCAACCGGGGTGTCCTCCAGGACTGATCCGGGGGCTTCCCGGTGCGCGAACCGCGGAGCCCTGTCCAGGAGCGCCCTCAGCTCCCGTGCTGCGCGTCCCTGGGCAAAGGTTTCAAGTGCTTCCCCGCCGGAAAGCATGAGGATGACCACCAAGGCAGCAAGGTACTCACCAACCCACACCGTGCTGCCAATGGCCATGAGTGCCAGGACGTCGATCCCCCAACGGCCCTGGCGCAGGGAACGGAACATTGACACGGCACGGGTCACGCCGACGACGGCGGCATAGGCGGACGCGCCGAGCCGGGCCGGCTGCCCCAGGCCGGACTGCAGCAACAGTCCCGTCACCGCGAGCATCAGGCATGTCAATGCCACCAGCGGGTACAGCCGGACAGACGCGATGCCCCTGCCCGCCAGGGACGTGCGGGGCTGCTCGGGGTTCGCCGCCTGCAGCGGCCCCAGGGACGTGCCGGGCGGACCGGCCGGCCGACCCTCAGGCAAAACCTGCCCGCGCCGGATCATCCAGGTGGCTCCACCAGGTCAGCGGCGAAGTGATCTTGAAGCGCCGGCCGGTCACCGCCGTCGGAGTTATCCGCACAAAGTAGTCCTTGTGCCCCGCCTGCCACGGAAAAAGGGTGAGCCCGACGCCGGTCATCAGGTCCGGGGAAGGTTCAAGGACAACCGCATGGCCCTTCACCTCGACGCTCCACGCGGTTCGCGTTCCCTGGTCGGTGCCGTCGGCTTCCAGGGCGACGGCGGCGGGCCCGGCGGCCGCGTGAAGTTTCGTTCCTTCTCCGGTGCGGAAGACCACCGACTCATGGTCCACCTTGTAGTTCACGGGGAAGATTTCCGGATGGCCGTCAACCAGGACGGCGAGGTGGCCAACCGATACTGTCCGCAGGAGATCCCAGCAGGCACTGGCGCCAAGGACCTCCACTGCCGCTGAGGCGTCCCGTTCCGGTGAGTTGTTGAGCATACAGCTGAACGTACTGCCACCCCTCGGCCGCCGCTAGGGCATTTAGGCCCGGAGCCCGCCTCCCGTATGACTTTCGCCCCTGCCGCCCAGGCCCGGCGGCGCGCATTCTTGAAAGGGGAACCCCGGCTTCCGCCCGTCGATGAAAGGGACCAGGACCATGAAGGCATTCGTCGTCTATGACTCCGCCTACGGCAACACCAGGACCATCGCCGAAGCCCTGGCGGCGGGCCTGGGCAGCATGGCCGCTGCTTTCCCCGTGGACCGTTTCGATCCCGGTTCAGTCCAGTCCGGCGATCTCCTTGTGGTCGGCAGTCCCATCAATGGCTGGCGCCCGACGCCCAAAATCACCCAGGCGCTCGCCGATCTTGCGGCCCGTGGACTGTCAGGGGTCCGGGCCGCCGCGTTCGACACCAGGCTCAAGCTCTTCATCCACGGGGATGCGGCCAGGAAAATCAGCCGGGCACTCAAGGACGCCGGCGCAAGCATTGTCGCCGGCCCCATGGCCTTCTATGTCAAGGGCAGCGAAGGCCCTCTTCGCAAAGGGGAGGTTGACCGCGCAGCTGCGTGGGCTGAAACGCTTCTCTCGCGCCTGCAGGACCAGGGCAGCCACAGGGAAGCCTGAACTCGCGGACAGGTCAAAGGTCTTTGGGCCCTTTCAGGGCTATGGCCGGCGCCGTAGGATCTGGACATGACCGACAAGAACATGGTGCCAGAAGCTGAGATCCTTGACTCCGACGAGTGCTGGAAACTACTGGAACACACCAGCGTGGGACGTCTTGGCGTCGTCGTGGACGGCCAGCCTGATGTGTTCCCGGTGGGCTTCAAGGTTGACGGCCAGGGCCTTGTTTTCCGGACAGGGAGTGGAACCAAGCTGCAGGCCATTGAAGCCAACCCGCTGGTTGCCTTGGAAGCGGACAGCGTCAGCGCCGAGTTTGGCCTGGCCTGGAGCGTTGTGGTCAAGGGCAGGGCGGTCCAGGACGATGCCGCGGGGCCGGCACTGAACGAGACGCGGCGGGGGCTCTTTCCCTGGCAGGGTGTAGGCAAGGACCACCTCATCCGGATTGTTCCCCAGTCGGTGACGGGCAGGAGGTTCACCCTGTCCGCCTCCGGTACCTGGCGCACCCCGCTGGACGAGGCCACCCGCGCAGGATTCGAATAGACCCCGCCCGTTCCCGTGGAGGGCGGCGAACCCTGGACGCTTGACCGTTTTTTTGAAGGTTCCGCCACGGCCTACGGCATCTACCGGGCGGCAGAACGCATGGCATCCGCTCTCGGACCGATGGAGGTCCGGGTTTCCAAAAGCCAGGTTTCGTTCCGCCGCCGGCACGGCTTCGCGTTTCTTTGGCGCCCTGGGACCTATGTGAAATCTTCGGTTCCCGTTGTCCTGACCCTTGCGCTCCCCTACGAGTTGCCATCGCCGCGGTTCAAGCAAATCGTGCACCCGTCCCCCGGAATCTGGATGCACCACCTTGAGCTGCTGGAGAGTAGCCAACTGGACGCCGAAGTGGAGCATTGGATGCGCGAAGCCTATGGTGCTGCCGGCTGAGGCCGGGCGGCCCGGACACCATTTAGAGTCCTAAGGCCCTGTGACGCCTGCAGCCTGCGGCGCACGCTAATGCCATGAACAACTCTGCCCAGCACCCAAGGAAAGTCCACCTTACAGAGCAGCCCGTCGCCGTCGTCCGCGAACGCGTCCCCATGGCTTCCCTGACTGACTTCTTCAGCCGGGCCTTCGGCACGGTGATGGCTGCGGCCCGGAAACAGGGTGCCAGCCCCGCAGGACCGCCTTTTGCGCTCTACCGGGGAATGCCCAGCGAGACAGTTGACGTGGAAGCCGGCTTCCCCATCGACGGCAACTTCACGGAGGCTGACGGGGTGGCGAGCGGGACCCTGCCTGAGACAGATGCCCTGGAAGCGCTCCACGTCGGGCCGTACGACACCCTGGAGAACACCTACCACGCGATCCTGGGGCAGATGGAAGCCGAAGGACTCACCCCGTCGGACACCATGTGGGAGTACTACCTGAGCGACCCGGAAACTGAACCCGACCCCGCGAAGTGGCAGACCCGGGTTGTCTGGCCCGTCGCCTAAGTGCCAATCAGGGAGGTACCCGATGAAGGTTCTCGTTGCGTACGCCAGCCGGCACGGCTCCACCGCCGGCATTGCCGAACGCATCGCTGCCCGGATCACTGAAGACGGGATCGAGGCCGAGGCCCGGCCCGTGGCAGAAGTGGATGACGTGGGCCAGTATGAAGCCGTGGTGCTGGGCAGCGCCGCCTACATGGTCCACTGGCTTAGGGAAGCGACGGCCTTCGCCAAGCGGCACCGGCGGGAGCTGCAGGCCAGGAGGGTCTGGCTCTTCAGCAGCGGCCCGCTCGGAAACGACACTGTCGATAAGGACGGTGAGGATGTCTTGAAGAGTGCCAGGCCCAAGGAGTTCGCCGAACTGCAGGAGCTGCTCCGGCCCAGCGGAGAACAGGTCTTCTTCGGCGCGTGGAACCCGGATTCCCCTCCCATCGGAATCGGTGAGCGCCTCATCCGGCTCGCGCCGGCAGCGAAGGAAGCCCTGCCGGCAGGCGATTTCCGGGATTGGGCGGCCATCGACGCCTGGGCTGACGAGATCGCTGCCGGCCTGGAGGCTGCTGGCCGTCCGGACTCCGGCACCCCGGCAGACTAGCGGCCGCCTGATCTTCAGTCTGCGGTTCCGCCGCGCCCCGCCCGGCAACCCCTGCCTAGCCGCCGGCCGGGCGGCCGGCCGTACTGCCGCCGTCGTCCGTGCCTGCATCTTCCCCCTGTAGCGGCGCGGCCGGCGGCAGGGGGCCGGGTTGAAGCGCGCCTGGCCGGGAGATCATGGCCCGGAGCTCCTCCAGCAGCTCAACCTGCTGGCTGTTGATTGCCATCAGCCGGTCGATTTCCGACTTTGACTGGACGTCCGTCTCGTAGTCGTGGCGGGCCATCGCCGCCGCGATGGCGTCCTGGCGCTTTGCGGCAATCAACAGGATGGCGCCCTGGAGCCCGGCCAGCATGGAGAGGAAGAGGTTGAGGAGGATGTAGGGGTAGGGGTCCCAGGCGTCCGATGCGAGCACGTAGGTGTTAAATGCGGCCCATGCCGCCATGAAGGCGACGAAGAGCCCCACGAATGTCCAGCTGCCCATCCCGTTGCGGAGGACGTCCGCCGCCCGCTCACCCCGGCTTAGGCCCTCCTTGTGCCGCGCGTGCCACGTAGTTCTTCGCTCGCTCATGTGCCTAGGGTAAGTGCCGGCCCCGGGGTGGCCGCTCGGCCCGCCGCGGAACGCGCCGGTAGCCCCTGGAATTACCCAATGAACAGGGCGCCCGGAAGGCGCAGGTCCCGGCGCTAGAAGCTGGATGAACTGCCCGAGCCGGAAAAGCTCCCGCCGCTGCTTCCATAGCCTGTGGTGCTGCCGCCTCCGCCGCGGGCGGAGCTGACGCTGCTGACCCCGGTGTTGAGCCCGGAATTGAAGGTGGCCACGGAGAAGAAGTGGTAGGACGGGTAGACGGTGCCCAGGATGCTTGGCTCATAGGAACGGCGCCGGTGGTCCAGGCCTTCCTGCGCTTCCTGCATTTCCTTCCGCATGAGTTCGGCTTCACGTGCATTCTTCGCGAAGCCCCCGATGACCGTTTCCGCGTGGCTTTCCAGGAGCGAGGCGAGCCGGGTCCGGGCGTCGTAGAGGCGGTCCAGCGCCTCTTCCGGGCCGATCCTTCCCTCCGCCAGCTCGGCGGTCCAGCGCTCGATCTCCCGCAGGCTCTGGTCGCGGAAAGACCGCAGCGCCGCCGCGGTGGCCGAATCCCCCTGCCCGTGGCGCTTGGTGAGGAGCTGTTCAAGTCCGGCCAGGTCGCTGCGGAAGGGTGCCAGCTGCCGGTCCCAGGCAGTCTGCCAGGCGCTGGCGCGGTTCAGGAGGGCGTTGCTGTCCGCGATGACGTCGTCCAGCGCGTCGAGCTCCGAGGCCGCGTCCGCGTACTGTCGCGCGAGCTTGAGATTCTTCCGCCGGCTCAAAGCGCGCCCGGAGAACGCGTGCACTTTGTTGGACAGCTCGCTGGTTGCGTTATAGCGGTTCAGGAACGTGCGGTGTTTCTCAAGCACCTGGCTTCCGTACCTGGATGCCTCGGGAATGGTGCCGGCGTTCAGCTCGGTCACCTCCAGATCCATGCTGACGTTCGCGTAGCTCCGGTCCCCGCGCTCAATCTCTTTCCGGCTGGAGGACCTGGTAACAGCCCGCACGATGATCCAGGCTCCCGCGCCGAGGGCTGCCAGCCCAGCGGTGACCCAGGCAGTGACCAGGAAGGCAGCCGAGAGGTACCAGGGCTGGTTGATGAGTTCGGCGGCACGCCGGACGCCGGCGATGGTTCCGTCGGTCCACTGGGCGTCCCGCAGAAGTTCTTTGGCCGAGTCCTGGATGTCCGCCCGCTGCTCCAGGGACACCTTGCGGTCCTCGCCCATGTATGTGCCTACATGGCGGCCCACCGGGTCGAGGGCAAAAATGAACAGCCCGTCCGCCCACTTTTGGCCGTCCGCGCTGATCCATTCAGGGTGCTCGGCCCGGGCGAACCTCAGGACCTCCTCGTTGAGGTTATCCTCCGCACTGCCGTTGTAGGTGTACACCACAACCTTGGTTGGATTGTGGAACTCAATGCGTTCAAGGGCCGGTACCAGCGTGTTCCGGTTTAGCACCCCAGCCGTATCCTGGACCTCGACGGACGCCGGCCGAACAGCGAAGGCAACGCCTGCACTGCCGGGCAGAAGCACCAGCAAAGCCAGCAGCAGACCAACGATCCTGCGCACAGTCCTGTCCTGTCCTGTCCTGTCCTGTCCTGTCCCGCGGCCTGCGGCCCGCTCAAATGGCGTTCCATCCGTTATCCGAGGCCAGCACCACGCCGTTGATGTTCGTGCCGTCCCTGCTCAGCAGGAAGGCGATCCCCGCTGCGACCTCCTCTGCCTCGGCGATGGGCGGAACGTTCGCCTGCATAAACGGCCCCAGCACCTCGGCAGCCAGCCGGGACTTGAACTCGGCGTGGATATTGGTCCTGGTCCCGCCCGGGGCCACAGCGTTGACGCGGATTCCCCGGCGCCCGTACATGACGGCTGAGCTGCGGGTGAGGCCATTCACCGCATGCTTGGACACGGTGTAGGCGGCCCCTGCCGCGGAACCGCGGAGGCCTGCCTCGGAGGAGACATTCACAATCGAGCCGTACCCCGCGGCCAGCATCAGCGGCACCACTGCCCTGGTAAGCCGCATGACGGCGGTCAGGTTGACGTTCAGCACGCGCTCCCACGTTTCGTCGTCGAGCTCGTGCACCGGCTGGAAGCTGTCCATGATCCCGGCGACATTGGCCAGCGCGTCAACCCGCCCCCCGGCAGCAGCCACGACGCTCTGCACCACAGCCTCGTTGCTGATGTCCCCGGCCACGGGCACGAAACCCAGTTCGGCGTACTCCGCCGAGAGGCTGTCCAGGCCCTCAGCGCTGAGGTCGCTGGCAATCACCCGGCCGCCTTCCCGGGCAACACGAAGGGCGGTGGCACGCCCAATGCCGGAGGCGGCGCCGGTGACGATGACGGTCTGGCCCTCGAACCGGTGCGGAGTGATGTTTTCCTGCCAGGCGGCCATGTGGTGCTCCTCGTCTCGGACAACAGTTCTTGCTTCCGGCAACTGCGGGTGCTCTGCTGGAAGGGCGGGTACACAGCAAGCCCACCCCATCAGCATGGAGTCCCACAGCGAGCCGCCACAGGGCCGAAGGTCCCTGCGAAGGAGAGGAGCAATGGAGGAACCTGGAACCATCGTCGCCGGATACGACGGTTCGGCCGAAGCTGCCGCCGCCATCACGTGGGCAGCGCAACAGGCTGACCTGCGAGGCTGTCCCCTCCACGTCGTCCACGTTTCAATCTGGCCGCTGCTGACCCACAAACTGGGCCCCGTTCCAGGAGTAGCGGACAGCGGCCTGGAACGGTCAGCACAGGCGATCCTCGAGGAGGGCGTCGGCCGCGCCCAAGCCGCGGCACCCGGGCTGGACGTCCAGGGCACCCTGCTGCATGGGCTGCCCGCCTCGTACCTTGCCGAGATCTCTGCCGGCCAGGAGATGGTTGTTGTGGGCAGCCGGGGGCTGGGCGGATTCCTGGGGCTGCTGGTGGGTTCGGTGAGCCTGGAACTCGCCGCCACTGCTTCCTGCCCCGTAGCTGTGATCCGGCCGGACCTCCACCCTGGCGGGCCGGTCGTCGTCGCGGTTGACGCATCCGGTTCTCCCGCGGCCCTGGAGGACGCTTGCGCCTTGGCCTCGGCATGGCAGGCAAAGCTCAATATCGTCCACGTCCACCATGTGCCTGCCGGGTACGCGCAGCGGAACGGGCCCGACGCCGAGGCTGCCGCCGGCGAAGTGCTCCACGCCGCCCTCCACCGTGCCCGGGCGCTCGCACCCTACGTTGCCGTGGAGGGCAGGGTACTCACCGACGCGTCGGTCCCGCATGCCATCCTCAAAGCCTCGGACGACGCGCGGATGCTCGTCGTGGGAACCAAAGGCCACGGCTTTTTGCGGGAGACCATCGGTTCCACCGCCCATGCGGTCCTTCACCACGCGCGAGGCCCGGTCCTGATCTCCCGGCGGGGAACTGTCTGACCCGCTGCTCCGTTCCTGCGCCTGGCCCGAGCCAGGCCCTGGAGCCCCTGCCCTATGTTCCAGGCGAATCGGGCCGGACGGCCCTATGCCGTGCGTTCCGTGGAAGGGAAGCTGAAGGTACATCAGGCGTAAACCGGGAGGATCTCATGCTTGCCCTTCGGACATCAGTCCGGAAGCATCCGCTGTGGTGGTATTACGGCATTACTTTCCTCTTGTCATGGGGCAGCATTGTGCTGGCCGTATGGGCCTCCACCGGCGGCCTGTCGCCCACCCCGGAAGAGTTCCAGCTGACGGTCCCGGTCACCGTGCCTGCGATGCTGCTCGGGCCGGCTGTTGCCGGCCTGCTGCTGACGGGAGTCGTGTCCGGACGGGCAGGGTACCGCGAATTATGGTCGCGCCTGCAGAAGTGGCGCGTGGGCGGCCGCTGGTACGCCGTCGCCCTGCTGGTCGCGCCAGTGACGATGGCCGCCGTCGTGCTGGGCCTTTGGTTGTCCTCCGCGGATTACGCACCACGGATCGCCACGGCAGAAGACAAGGCCGGCACCATCGTCATGGCGCTTGTGCTCGGGCTGGTGGTCGGGCTCCTCGAAGAAATCGGCTGGACCGGGTTCGCCATCCCGAAGGCGCGCCGGCGCCTCAGCGTGCTCTGGACCGGAATCATGGTGGGAGTGCTGTGGGGTGTATGGCATTTCTTTGTGAGCTACTGGGGCGGCGGCGGGACAAACGGCGGCATACCGCTGGAGATCTTCCTGTCCCTATGGTTCGTCGCCGTGCTCGTGGGGCAGCTCACCGCCTACCGCGTGCTCATGGTGTGGGTCTACGACCACACCGGCAGCCTGCTCCTGGCAATGCTGATGCACGCCAGCCTCGCGACGTTCCAGTTCATCCTGAACCCCCTGACGCCCGGGATCCCCCAGCAGGTCTACCCGTGGGGCCATGCGGCAACAGCCTGGCTGGTCGTCGCCGTCGTCATGCTGGTCCGCCGCGGAGACCTGACACGGGGACCTGGGACCCTTTCGGCCCGGAAACCCATCCACCATTCTTGAGGGGACGTGGTCCGACGACGTTGCGGCCGTCCAGGAGGAAAGGATCCTGGGCCGCGAAGGCGTGTGGCAGTAGCGGGGTGTCAGGCGGGCCGGCCGCTCTTCCCCGGCCTATGCTGGCCAGGTGACCCCTGCACCGACCCCCAGCACGCTTGATGTCGTGGTGCATTCGGGACCGGCTGACTGGTGGGTGATCCTTGCCGGCCTCGGGCCGTTGGCCGTCCTCATCGCCGCCCTGCTCGCCTTCTACATCAACTGGCGCACGCTCAAGCAGCGCACCACAGCGGACAAGACGGCCCTGGACCAGAAGCGGGAGGCGGACGCCCGGGCCCTGATGCAGAAGACTGAAGCGGACAGCCGGGCCGAATGGTGGCGGCGGACCCAGTGGGCGCTGGACCGGGCGCTGGACCAGGACGAGGGAACGAAGGCCCTGGGACTGGCCACCCTGGAAGTGCTGGCCCGCAGCGAACTCGCGCGCACCGAGGAACTCGAGTTGTTCGACATCGCGTGGAAGAGCGTCTCCGGGGATGAGAACGGGGACGACCCTGGGGAGGAAGGAAACACCGGCGCGGAGATGCCGTTCATGGACGCCGGCCGCAACATGGGCGAGAATGGAACGACGGATGAAGACACAACCAAGGAGGCTGGACCATGAGCGCAGCGTCGCCTGAACACCGGTTTGTCCATCCTCCGCGGAGCACTTCCGCCAGTCCCGCCCCGAAGAAGGCCACCCCGGCTGAGCACCGGGTCCAGGTTGCGGCCGCCAGGCTGCGCGTCACGCTCGATCAGCGTCTGGGCCGCGAAACACCCGCAAAGACCAAGGCGCTGGCCAAGGAACCTATCTAGGTTCCGCTCGGATGGCTGTGGTACCCGACGCACAGCACGTGCTGGATTAGGTGAGTAGTGGCTGCAGTCCTCCTTGGATGGAATCCCAACGCATGGGACCGCTGGGACTACCGTGCCGCCGTCGAGCAGGTGGAACAGTCCGGGCGGTTCCTGCAGCGCTGGAGCATTGGCCTCGCACTGCATGTCCGGCCGGGGGCTGAGGCCTGGCTCCTGGTAGAGGGCAGCACTGACGCAGGTTCCGGGCTCATCGGACATGGGGTGGTGGTGTCCGAACCCTACGCAACCATGCCACGAGGGGAACGCGAAGACGCCGGCTGGCACGTCAGCGTCGCTTTCGATGCCCTGCTCCCCCTCGGCGAGCAGATACCGCCGGAGGCCATCAGCCATGCCGTCCCCGGGATGGCCTGGCGCGACATCACCTTTCGTTCAGGCATGGACCTTCCACCAGGGGCGGAGCCTGGCCTTCGCCGGCTGTGGCGGGAGCAGGGGCCGTCCGCCGTTGTCCCTGCCCAAGTGGTTTCCGGGACCTATCCCCAGGCCGCGGTCAGCAGTATGGAGGTGAACCGCTACGAGCGGGACCCCGAAGCGCGCCGGATGTGCCTTGCTTTCCATGGAACGTCCTGCGCTGCCTGCGGGTTCTCTTTCGAGGCCTCGTACGGCGACACCGGCACAGGCTACATCGACGTCCACCACGTAGTGCCGCCGGAAATGCTCGGGGCCGGGTACCAGTTGGACCCCATTGTCGACCTTGTTCCGCTGTGCCCCAACTGCCACGCCCTGGCGCACCACGGGGTGACAGAACCACGCACAGTTTCGGAACTCCGGAACATCATCGCTGCTGCCGGCCACCTGAGGGGCGAGGCGGTAAGCCCCCGTGCCCTCCAGGCGCAGGATGACGCCCGGCGGATTCTCGAGGGCCGCCAGGACTGACCAGGTGGCCGTCCCTGAGCCTGCCCGGGGACCTTATGCCCTGTTTCCTCCGGCGGCTAAGCCGCATCCTAGTCGCGGGACCTGTAGGCGCAAGGAGCGGGAACAGCCATGCCAACAAGACGGAAAAGCAGTCGAACTGCCGGCGCACCCGCACGCGGCGGGCCGGGCGCCTTGAGCCCGGCCGGGGCCGCCTGCCGGTTCGGGTTCCGGGTGGCAGTGGCCACTGTCGGCGTGACAGTCCTGACATTTGCGCTTGCCCTGACGGCACTGCCGGACAAGGTCCCCTACCCGTTCACTGGCGACGGAATCCCTCAGCAATGGCCCGGAGACTATTACTGGCTGTTTCCGGCGATGGTCCTGATGCTGCTTTTCGTGGCGTTGGTTGCCGCGCTTCATCAGTACGCACCGGATAAAAGCAAGACCTACAGTTCGCTGGCGCTGTGCCTCGCGGTGATCGCGGCGACTGTCCTCCTGATCAACTACTACATCCAGGCAGTGGTCATGCCCACCAGCCTTGAAAAAGGGCAGCTTGACGGTTGGTCCATTTTCACGCAGTACAACCCCCACGGGATCTTCATTGCCTTGGAGGAACTGGGGTACCTGCTCATGACCCTGGTCTTCCTCTCCCTGGTGCCTGTGTTGTCCACCCGGACCAGGCTTGAGCGGAGTATCCGGTGGCTGTTCCTGGCCAGCTTCGCCGCGGCAGTGGCCTCCCTCGCTGTCGTGGTGGCATTGCGCGGCATGAACCGGGAGGACGTCTTCGAAATCATCATCATCAGCATCGCCTGGCTGACGCTGATCGCCGGAGGGGTCCTCCTGGCTGTGCTTTTCAGGCGCGGACCGCAGGTGGCGTAAGCCTTCGACGGCGGCTCTGCTTGCCATCAGCGGTGCCCGCACGGCTCTTGCACACATTGTCCGCGGCCCCAGGAAACCCAGGTTTTCCAAACTCGCCCCTTGACGGCTGCAAAACGTTTTGCATATAGTGATCCAAGCAACATACAAAACGTTTTGCAAAGGAACGGTCGATGGCGACGAAGGTAAACATCCGGGACGTAGCGAAAGCTGCAGGCGTGTCCGTGACCACTGTGTCCCACGCCCTGAGCGAAGCGCACAGCTCCCGGGTGAATGCCAGGACTGTCGAGCACATCAAAGCCGTCGCCGGCGACCTCGGCTACGCGCCGAACCGTTTGGCGAGCGGACTGCGGAACCAGCGCTCCCAGATCCTGGGCCTTGTCAGCGACGAGATCACCACCACCCCCTTCGCCGGCGCCATGATCCAGGGCGCACAGGACGCCGCCTCAGAGCACGGACACCTGCTGATGGTGGTCAACTCCGGCCTGGACAATGAACTGGAGCGCCAGGAGATCCGGGCACTGCAGCAGCACCAGGTTGACGGAATCATCTTCGCCCGGATGTTCAACCAGCTGGTGTCCGTACCCGATGAACTCAGCGCGGTTCCCACCATCGTGCTGGACGCCACCACGGACAACCCCGGGCTGTCCTCGGTAGTGCCGGACGAATTCGGGGCCGGCGAGTCCGCTGCCGAACTCCTGGTGGCGGCAGGCCACCGCAGGATCGCCATGATCAACAACGAGGACGACATTCCTGCCGCCCACGAACGGCTCGCGGGTTTTCGTTCAGCCCTGGACCGCCATGGACTTGAGCTGCCGGCGGACCGCCTGGTGGCTGGGCATCCGAGCACTGCCGGCGGGCGTGCGGCTGCACTGGATCTGCTGTCCGGAACGGAACGGCCCACCGCGTTGTTCTGTTTCAACGACCAGATGGCCATGGGCGCCTACCAGGCAGCCGGCTATCTTGGCCTGGACATCCCGGCGGACCTCTCGATTGTGGGGGTGGACAACCTGGAACTGATTGCCGACGCCCTCTGGCCGGGGCTGTCCACCATGGCCCTCCCCCACTATGAAATGGGCCGGTGGGTGGTCCATAAGCTGCTCAACGAACTTGAGAACCCCGGCGCACCCCGGGTGCATGAAAAGATCGCCTGCCCGCTGGTCGAGCGGGACTCCGTGGCCCCGCCCAGGAACTGACCTGCAGAGCCCCCGGGCCAGGTGCTGTTATCCGCTTTCCCTAATTCCCCCAAAAAAGATCGGGAACGCAGCCGTTGCAGCGGCCGCGTTCCCAGCAGGACCCCGTCACACCCCTCCACCCTGTCTAAGCAGAAAGACTGATCATGAACAAGAAGCTCACCAAGGTCCTGGCGACCAGCATAGCCGCCGTCGCCCTCACCGCCACCCTCGCCGGCTGCGGCAAGGGCAGCGCGTCCTCCTCCAGCGAAGGTTCCGGGGAGATTGCCCTTTGGACCCACAACGCCGGTAACCCGGACGAGCTGGCTGCGGTCCAGAAGATCGTGGACTCCTACAACGGCAGCCAGGACAAAGTGAAAATCAAGGTCCAGGCCTTCCCGCAGGACTCCTACAACGACTCTGTCGTTTCCGCCGCCGCCGCGGGGAACCTCCCCTGCATCGTGGACATCGATGGCCCCAACGTGCCGAACTGGGCATGGGCCGGATACCTGAAGCCCCTGGAACTGGATGCCGACCTTTCCAAGCAGCTCCCCAGCACAGTGGCTGAATGGGACGGAAAGCCCTACGCGGTGGGCTACTACGACGTCGCGCTGGCCATGATGGCACGCACCTCAGACCTGGAGGCCGCCGGGGTGCGGGCTGCCACCATCGAGCAGCCCTGGACCAAAGAGGAGTTCCAGGACGCCCTGACAAAGCTCAAGGCCCTCGGCAAGTGGGAGCACCCGCTGGACCTGGGCACCGCCGGCACCGGCGAATGGCTTCCGTACGCCTACTCCCCCTTCCTGCAGTCCTTCGGCGGAGACCTGGTCAACCGCGACGGCTTCCAGAGCGCCGAGGGCGAACTCAACGGGGACAAGGCTGTGGCGTGGGCCGAGTGGTTCCGCGGCCTGGCCGACCAGGGATTCATCGCCAAGAAGAGTGGCAAGGATTCCACCCAGGACTTCCTGAACAACAAGAGCGCCATCGTCTACACCGGTTCATGGGCTGCGGACAAGGCCAAGGCCGCGCTCGGTGACGACCTGGTGGTTATGCCCCCTGTTGACCTGGGTGAAGGCCCCAAGATCGGCGGCGCCTCCTGGCAGTGGGGCGTCACCAGCGGCTGCAGCAATTCCGAGGCCGCCATGGACTACCTCTCCTACTCCCTGAAGCCGGAGAACATCGCCGCCGTCGCCAAAGCCACCGGAGCCATCCCCGCCAGCAATGAGGCGGCAGCCCTGATCCCGGCCTTCGCCGAGGGCGGCGCCAACCGGATCTTCATGGACTTCTCGCGTGAATACGCCGTCATGCGCCCCGAGACACCCGCCTACCCGTTCATCGCCACTGAATACGGCAAGGCCGTCCAGGACATCCTGAACGGTGCAGACCCGAAGTCCACCCTGGACAGCGCCG
This sequence comes from Paenarthrobacter sp. NEAU-H11, assembly GCF_050573415.1. Classification (NCBI taxonomy): domain Bacteria; kingdom Bacillati; phylum Actinomycetota; class Actinomycetes; order Micrococcales; family Micrococcaceae; genus Paenarthrobacter; species Paenarthrobacter sp. NEAU-H11. The sequence goes on from NZ_JBNZGA010000008.1 coordinate 92,148, forward strand.
TGAAGGCGATCGACGCCAACATCAAGTCCAACGGCGGCTACAAGAAATAGCCGGAGCACGCCGGAGGGATGCGCCGCAGCGCGCCGCATCCCTCCGGCCGCCCGACCTACGGAGACCCCTCATGGCAACTTCCCACCTTCCCACCCGCCCACGTCCGGCCACCCCCGCAACTGCCGTGCCGCCGTCGAACGCTAAACCCGCCGCGCACCGCCGGCCCGGCTTCCGCCGGGACCAGCTCAGCGGCTGGGGCATGATCGCCCCCGCGGCGGTGCTCCTGCTGGCCTTCATCTTCATTCCGGCCATCCTGGGCTTCGGCCTGGCCTTCACCAACGCCCGGCTCATCTCGCCGCGGCCGGTGGAATTCGTGGGCGTGGACAACTTCGCCCGGCTCTTCACCGACCCCACGTTCTACCGCGCCCTGCTCAACGTCGCCTACTTCACCGTGGTCATCGTTCCGGTGCAGTCCGGCCTTGCCCTGGTGATGGCGCTGCTGATCAACAAGAAATTCCGCGGAGTGAACTTCTTCCGCACCGTGTACTTCCTGCCTGTGGTCACCTCCATGGTGGTGGTCTCGCTGCTGTGGCTGTTTATGTACCGCAAAGACGGCCTGATCAACGAGATCCTCGCCGCCGTCAGCTTCGGCCTGATCGACGGGCCGGACTGGCTGGGCGATCCCAACACCGCGATGCCGGCCATCATCATCCTGTCCATCTGGCAGGCCGCCGGCTTCCACATGATCATCTGGCTGGCCGGACTGCAGGGCATCTCCGGCGAGCTCTACGAGGCGGCGCAGCTGGACGGCACCAGCCGGTGGCAGCAGTTCCGCTACGTCACCTGGCCCGGCCTCTTCCACACCCGGAGCCTGGTGCTCGTGACCATCACCATCCAGGCCCTTGGCCTCTTCGACCAGATCAGCGTAATGACCCAGGGCGGGCCCATGGATTCCACCACAACCATCATTTACGAGGCTGTCCAGTCCGGCTACCGGCAGCAGGAAACCTCCTACGCCTCCGCCATCTCGCTGGTGTTCTTCGTCCTCGTCCTGATCGTCTCCGTGGTGCAGCGCCACCTCACGCGGGAGAAAGACTGACATGAAAAACCAACTGCTCCTCAGAAGCGCCGGCACCATGCTGGTGCGCATCCTCTTCGCGGTCGTCGCTGCGTTCCCCATCGTCTTCATGCTGGTGTCCTCGCTGAAGCCGGACCAGCAGATCTTCGGCGACATGTCCTCGCTGGCCGCGTTCCTGCCCATCGGCAACATCTCCTTCGACAACTACGCAGCCGTGTTCGACCGCGTCCCGGCAGCCCGCTTCCTGCTCAACTCGGTGGGCGTCTCCGCCGTCACCGTTGTCCTGGGCATCTTCGTCAACAGCCTCTGCGCCTTCGCCCTGTCCCGGATGCAGGTCCGCGGCAAGAAGATCGTGTTCACCGCCATCCTGGCCACGCTGATCGTGCCCTTCCAGACCCTCGCCCTGCCGCTGGTGTGGTGGGTCAACCAGCTCCCCTACTTTGAACTGAACGGCTTCAGCCTTGAATTCTCCAAGGGCTGGCTGGACACCTACCAGGTGCAGATCATCCCGTTCATCGCCAACGCCTTCTCCATCTACCTGTTCCACCAGTACTTCGAGTCCATCCCCAAGGAACTCGACGAGGCCGCCCGCATTGACGGGGCCGGCTGGTTCAAGATCTACCGCCAGGTGGTCATGCCGCTCTCCGGACCGGCGACGGCCACGGTAGCGATCCTGACCTTCCTGCCGGCCTGGAACTCCTACCTCTGGCCGCTGATGGTGGTCCAGTCCGAGGAACTGCGCCCGGTGATGATCGGCATCCAGTACTTCTTCCAGCTGAACGTTTCGTGGGGCGAGGTGATGGCATACGCTTCCCTGATCACCGTTCCGGTGGTGGTGCTTTTCATCGCCTTCCAGCGTTCGTTCGTCAACAGCATCGCCTCCAGCGGCGTAAAGGGCTAACCATGAATTCATTGACGACGGCGGCGGGCGCCACGTTGGCTGCCACCGACCAGTACCGGCCCGCGTTCCACTACACCGCCGAACGGAACTGGTTGAACGATCCGAACGGGCTGGTGTACCTCAACGGCACCTACCACCTCTTCTACCAGCACAACCCGTTCGGCGCTGACTGGGGCAACATGTCCTGGGGGCACGCCACCTCGCGGGACCTGCTGCACTGGGACGAGCAGCCCGTGGCCATTCCGTGCGACGAACACGAGGCCATCTTCTCCGGCTCGGCGGTATTCGATCAGCACAACACCAGCGGCCTCGGCACAGCGGCCAATCCCCCGCTGGTGGCCATTTACACCAGTGCCTACAGTGACGCCGCGCCGCTTCCGGGCCGGCAGGCGCAGTCGCTCGCCTACAGCCTCGACGAAGGCCGGACCTGGACCAAGTACCACGGCAATCCCGTGCTGGACCGCGCGTCCGCTGACTTCCGCGATCCAAAGGTTTTTTGGTACGACGGCGGCGCCGGAAGTTACTGGGTCATGGTCGCCGTCGAGGCGGTGCAGCGCCAGGTAGTGCTGTACAAGTCGGCCGACCTGAAGGCGTGGGAACACCTGAGCACCTTTGGCCCTGCCAACGCCACCGGCGGCGTCTGGGAATGCCCGGACCTGTTCGAGCTGCCCGTGGACGGGAATCCGGAGGACAGCCGGTGGGTCCTCATTGTGAACATCAACCCGGGCGGCATTGCCGGCGGCTCCGCGGGACAGTACTTCGTGGGAGAGTTCGACGGCGTGGCGTTCCATTCCGGATCGACTGTCACCGAGGGCCTCCAGAAGGACAGCAGCCGGATGCGGGAGTACGGCTGGCTGGACTGGGGGCGGGACTACTACGCCGCCGTTTCGTTCAGCAACGTGCCGGACGGGCGCCGGATCATGATCGGCTGGATGAACAACTGGGACTACGCCCGCGAGACGCCCACCGGCGGCTGGCGCAGCGCCATGTCCCTGCCGCGGGAGGTGTCGCTGACCCGGGTAGACGGGAAAGTGATGCTTCGGCAGCAAGCCATTGATCCGTTGCCGGAGCGGGAAACAGGGCACGTCCGGCTGGGGCCGCAGCCCTTGGCGTCCGGCGTTCTGGACGTTCCGGCCGCCGCATCCGTGGCGCGGATCGACGTTGAGCTGGAGCCGGGCGCTGCCGCGGGAGTGGGACTGGTGCTTCGGGCGGGGGACGATGAGCGGACGGTCCTCCGCTACGACACTTCGGACGGGATGCTGCGGCTGGACCGCCGCGAATCCGGGCAGGTTGCCTTCCACGAAACCTTCCCGTCGATCGAAGCCGTGGCCGTGCCCTTGCAGGGAGGCCGGCTGCGCCTGCGGGTCTACCTGGACCGCTGCTCGGTGGAGGTTTTCGCCCAGGACGGGCTCGCCACGCTCACTGACCTGGTGTTCCCCGGGGAGGCGAGCACGGGCCTGGCCATCTTCGCCGAAGGTGAGGGGGCGCACCTCGTGGTGCTCGACGTCGTCGGCCGTTGAACCTTCCGGGAGTACGGTCTTAGTTCATGCCTGCGTAACGTCCCCGCCACCTGTTCGCTGTTCTTGGTTTCATCTGGATCCCGAGACTTGGTGTGCCCTTTCACCGGGCACCCCCCAACTTGGAGATTGACAGATGAAATACGCAAAGCTGCTGACCGCTGCGGCCATATGCACAGGAATGGCGCTGGGAACATCCCTTCCGGCCCAGGCCGCCGACACCAACCCCAACGGCACGGACAACCACTTTGACCTCCAGGCGCACCGCGGCGGGCTGGGACTGACCGTGGAGTCCACCCTGGCGTCCTTCGCCACGGGCATCGAAACAGGTGTCTCCACCCTTGAACTGGACCTGCAGATCACCAAGGACGGCCGCGAAGTCGTCACGCATGACCGGAAGATCAGCGACAAGAAGTGCGCCGACACCGCCCCCGTCACCCCCGGAGACCCGCAGTTCCCGTACGTTGGCAAGTACATCAAGGACCTCACCTTCGACCAGGTCCGCAGCCTGGACTGCGGCTCAAAGACCCTGCCGCAGTTCCCGGGCCAGCAGGCGTCCCCAGGCGCCAAGATGCCTACCCTCGCCGAAGTTTTTGCCCTGGTGGACTCCTACCGGGCAAGCCAGGTGAAGTTCAACATCGAGACGAAGGTGGAGGCCGGCGCGCCCGAGCAGACCGCTCCCCGGGAACAGTTCGTAAATGTGGCACTGAAGGAAATCAAGGCTGCCAACATGCAGTCCCGCGTTTCCATCCAAAGCTTCGACTGGGGCGCACTCCGGCTCGTCCAGGAGATGGACCCGCAGATCCGCACCGTAGCCCTGACCAACAAGGACTTCCTGCAGGCCGGCAAGCCCGGCAGCTCACCCTGGTTGGGCGGCATTGACTCAGACGACTTCGGCGGTGACCTGGTGGACGCGGCCGCGTCCCTGGGCTTCGACGCCGTTTCCCCCGTCCACGGCACGCCCCAGAACGGAACCGTCACCGACCCCGGCTACGTCCCGTATGTCACGGCGGACATGGTGAGCCGGGCACACGCCAAGGGGATGCAGGTCATTCCCTGGACGGTGGACGACAAGCCCACCATGCGCGCACTCATCGACACCGGAGTGGACGGCATCATCACCGACTACCCGGACCGCCTTCGCGACGTCATGGCCGAGTACTCCATGAAGCTTCCGAAGAAGTTCTCGCTGGAACCCGGAGCTGCCCGGCCGTAAAGCCGGTGCCGGCACCAAGCGGGCCCTGCACGGTATTCCGTGCAGGGCCCGTTTCTTGGCAAAAATGTGAATCACAACGCTCAGTTCGCGCCCGCCGGGGTTATCCTCAAAGTGCGTCTCCGGTTGCGGGGGCATTCGGGCGGGGGCTAGGCGCAATCGCGGTTTCACGGCCGCGGGTCGGTTTCATGTTTGTATTCACACCGGGGAAACCCGGCGGAAGCCAAAGGAAACGTGCATGGGCCGCCGACGCGCAGCAACTGACCCGATTTATCCACGCTGGATCTGGACTGCCGCAGCGGCAGCCGTGGCACTCCTGATCGTAGGCGCCGCATTCGTGCTGCGGGCGGTGATTTTTCCCGCCGATTCAGGAGGGGGCGGCGCATCAGGCACGCCTCCGGTAAGTGAATCCCTGGCGCAGGACAGCCCTGCCGCCGCCGCCGGGAGCGCTCCCTGCATCCCCTTGAATATCCTCACTTCGCTGGAAAACGCGGACATGGTCCGTGCCCTGGCCGGCGAGTACACGGCGAAACCCCGGAGCGTGGACGGCAAATGCGTGGCTCCTGCAGTGATGCAGGAAAAATCGGGAGTCGCTGCCGGCAAGGTTGCTGCACAATTCTCCGGTGCGCCGGCAGGTGACAGGCCCGCCATCTGGCTGCCGGACTCCTCCGCGTGGTTAAGAATCGCACGGGAAGGTGCCGATGGGAGCCTTGTCCCCGATGAAGGAACCAGCCTCGCCCGGAGTGCGATTGTGGTGGCTATGCCGGAGACGATGACCGCCGCGCTCGGCTGGGACAGCAACCCGCCGTCGTGGTCTGAGGTCTTCCGGATGGCCGGGGAACAGGACGTGTGGGAACGCCAGGGCCATGGCGACTGGGGAAAGTTCAAGTTCGGCAAGGCCAGCCCGCTCGTCTCGACGTCGGGCTTGATGGCCCTCGCAGCTTCCTACGGTGCCGCCGGCGGCAGCGTGGGAGGTTTGGAGGGCATGGATCTGAACGCACCATCGCTGGTGGAGAAGGTGCGCGACGTGGAGCTCGGCACCAGCCACTACATGGCCACTCCCGAGCATTTCCTGTGGCACGCCAGGCAGGCTGACGACGCCGGGCGGGTCTCGGAGTTCCTTTCCGCGGTGATCGTGGATGAAAAGTCTGTTTGGGACTACAACCGGGGAGTCGTCAGCGAGGACGGCAAAACGAAGCAATCCGGTCCCGCGCCGAAGGAACCCCTTCGCGCCATTTATCCCGACGACGGCGTGCACGTAGCGGACAACCCCGCAGTAATCCTTAACGGTGATTGGGTGGGGCGCCAGCAGCGCATGGCGGCCGAGGACTTTCTCGCGTTCGCAGTAACGGAACAGGGCCAACACGTTGTGAAGGCATCCGGGTACCGCAGCATCCAGGGGAAGCTGGATGCCGGCGTGGCCGCGACCGGACGGTACGCTGAGACGCTCCAGCCGCTGCCGCTTCCCAAGGGCAAGGTGCTCAACGACATCAAGGACAGCTTCGCCGATGTCCGGAAGCGGGCCAGGGCCCTGTTCCTGCTGGACGTCTCGGAGTCCATGGTGCAGGAAACCGGAGTGACCAAGCTGCAACGGGCCAAGGACGCCGTACTCAAGGCGCTGGACCACTTCGTCGGCGAAGATGAGATTGGGCTTGCTGCCTTCTCCCACGTGGGCGACGGTCCCCTGACACCGGGCATCGTAAGCCCCGTAGCTCCCTTTGCAACCAACAAGGACGACCTCAAGGCCAAGCTCGCTGAACTTAAGGCCGTAGATGCTACGCCTCTTTTTGAAGCGGTGAGCCGCTTCGCGGGCGAACAAGCGAAGGAATACAAAGACAGCTTCATCAACACCATCGTGCTTTTGAGCGACGGAAAAAACGACACCACCCATCCGGGGGACCTGAAGGGTCTCTCGGAACAGTTGAGCCGTCAGAACCACTCCACGCCGGTACTGGTTTTTACCCTCGCTTACGGTCCCGACGCCGATGTCCCCACCCTTAGGGGGATCGCCAAGGCCAGCGGGGCCCACTACTATGACGCCACCGATCCAAACAGGCTCGAAGAGGTGCTCAGCGAACTGGTGACCAGTTTCTAGGGCGGCCCGCCACGAGAAATCCTGCTGCAGCCTGACCACCTCCACGATGCCAGTGACGTCGACGGCGGTGCCCACTGCCGCGCTGAGCAGCTTCGAAACCAGGGCTGCTTCGTAGGCTGCGTTGGAGAGGTGCCGGATCTTAGGGCAGCCCGTCCACCGCGCCGAGGCCGCGCCGGGCAACGACGTACCCCCAGAGCAACAACGCGTGTGGACGGGTTCCTCGCCAGTTCAAGGGGACCGAAGCGCCGCTCTTCTCAAAGACAATGGCCGCCCACCGGCGTCGCACCAGCCCGGGCCGGCGCAGGCGGAGTTTGTCGAGGGAGGCATACGGGATCCAGTTCCCTGCATGTTGCTTTGCAAGGCTTACCGCCCGCACTGGCGTCACAGTGGTGCGCTGAAAACGGGGGTTATCGCCGTGGTCCAGAGGATTGTGCGGGATGGTTCCGGCGGGCAGGATAAGGATTCCGTTCATGTTGACCCAGACCTGAACCCGCCGGCCGTCGCTGGTCGCGTCCTCGGAAACCAGGCGGCATAGGTCGTCGCTTTCCGGAGCTTCCACCGCATCCTGAGATTTCTGAGCCGTGGCGGACGGGCTGGACGGGCCGGTGCCGTCGACGACCGGGGCATCAGTCTGCCCGGCGTAATGCGGGTCATGTGCTCTCCTGTTGGCGGCTGCGACAGCCTGCATCACTGCTGCGCGCAACCCATCGGCGCACAACCGGGGTGCGTCAACGGCGAACACCTCCCGATCGAGCTGGACAACCGAGCGGACACCGGCCTGCTCTCCCATAAGTTCTGCCAGGTCGTCATAGTCGGGACGTACAAGCAGACCCACTTCGTCGTCCAGTCCCACCTGCCAGCCATGGCCGGAAATCTCGGGTTCCACCTCGAAGGCGACATCAATCCAGTCCACCAACTCGGCCGCACGAACCGGCCCAAGATCCTCCCCCGCGATGCACGGCATGAGGAGTCCCAGACGCTGGACCACGTCAGCGGCGTGAACAGTACAATCATGCTTGTTCAGTTGGTGATGCACCATGTTCGTCCGCACCCACTCGAGTTCGACTTTCCTTCGGCAAGCACGAGTCTAGGGCACCTCGCCGTCGTGGGTGACGCCGCGCTCAGACCTCGTATGCAGGAGCGCCTATTGGGACGATCCGGTTCGGCTCGCGTCCGAAGCCCTCAACCACCAGGCGGTCGTCGTAAGCCTGGACAGTCGCATATGAATTCACCGTCGTGTCGAGCATGCCCTTGAAAGTCATGAAGTGGGTGCCACCGGCGAAGCCGTAGTTGCCTGCATGGTTGTGGCCGTTGAACCAGGCGACCACATTGTCGTACGAGGTCACCAGGTCCACCAGTGTGGTGTCGTTGTAGGCATTGTGTTGGTCAAGGGGGAAGACAGGGTGGTGCGCGTTGAGCACAACCTTTTCGCCGTTGTGGCGAGCGAGTTCAAGGGTCTGCTCAATCCAGGCGAGCTGCTCCGGACCAACACCGCCGTTCCAGGTCTGGCCGTTCGGCTTGCCAGCCGCCTGCAGTTCGGCCCGCATCTTTTCGGCCAGTACGTAGTTGGCGGAACCTTCGGGGTTGCCGTAGGTGCTGACGTCGTTCGTGTCCACGATGATGAATCGCCAGCCGTTGCGGCGAAACTGGTGGTACGACGCCGGCATGTTCATGGTGCGCAGCACCTCCTCGCGGGGCATCTGGAAGTCATGGTTGCCGAGTACGTGGTACTTCGACATCCGCAGCTGCTCCCAGATGGGCATCACGGCATCGAAGCTCTCCGGAAACTCGTCGACGAAGTCGCCGAGGTGCAGCGCGAAGCGAAGGTCTTCCTCATTGAGGGTGGCCACCGCCTCCTGCAGCTTGCTGATGGACTGCCGGTAGAGCCGGACACCGCGGTCGGGCTTGTCAGCGTACTGGCAGTCGGCGATGACTCCGAACCGCAATGGCGGCTCGGCGCCGCGGGAAGTTGCGGCTGCTGCTGGGGCCCCGGCGACGGCGAAAGCGGCGGCCGCACCGGCACTCATGCCCAGGAAGCTGCGGCGGCTCTGGCCATGGCTGATGTGGGATGCGGGGAACTGGATCGGCATCGTGAGCTCCTGGGTGATAGGGAAAGGAACAGCACGAGCCAAGCAGCGCCAGGTGACGCTGCGGCAACGCAGCAGGGGCTACACCGTAAACTTCGGCCAAAGTCCCAAGGGACAACAAAAATGGTGCCGTGGCAGTTCGGCGGGCCGCGATGCTGTGTCTTGACCAAATGAAAGGGTGGCCGACGGCGGCAGCGCGTGCCATCCACCAGCGACTCCACCCGCACCGTCATGGTGCGGGCTATTGCCTACCCAGGTCCCCGACGGGCACGCCTACTCCCTTCCGAAGGGCCGATGCCAGCGCCGGACAAAATCTTCATGGGTCTGGGTGGACACCGCCGTCGAGCGGGTAGATAGGCTGGGTGGATGGCGACAGTTATTCTCGTGCGGCACGGCCGCACCACAGCCAATGCCACTGGACTGCTGGCCGGGCGGGCCGCCGGTGTCAGCCTGGACCAGATCGGGCGCGAGCAGGCGGCCTTGACCGGAGAACGGCTCGCGGCAGTGCCCGTAGTTGGGGTGGTGTCGAGCCCTCTCGAGCGTTGCCAGCAAACGGCCCAGCTCATCCTCGACCGCCAGGCCGGCAATCCGTACGCGCCGGTGGAACCCGATCTCACCGAGTGCGATTACGGCCAGTGGCAGGGCCGCATGCTCAGTGATCTCGCAACCGAAAACCTGTGGTCCGCTGTGCAGTCGCAGCCGTCCGCCGTCGTCTTTCCCGGCGGTGAATCCATGGCCGGGATGCAGGCTCGGGCGGTAGCAGCGATTCGGCGCCACGATGCAGCCTTCGAAGCCGAGTACGGGCCGGGAGCCGTTTGGGTGGCGGTGAGTCACGGTGACGTCATCAAATCAATTGTTGCCGACGCGCTTGGCATGCACCTCGACCTGTTCCAGCGCATTAACGTGGGCCCTGCCTCGGTATCGATCGTGCGCTACGGCGCCACACGACCAAGCGTCTACGCGACCAACACCGATGGCGGGGATCTGTCCTGGCTGTCGAACGGCATCCAGTCCGTCGACGCGCCCGTGGGCGGCGGTGCAGGGCAAGGGGCGCCATGAAGCGCCTGTGCCTAGAATGCTCTTATGCCTACACGTGTTCATGAGTTCGACTGGCCTGATCGGGTCGTCGTTGGCACCATTGGCCTTCCGGGGGCACGAACGTTCTACCTGCAGGTGCGGGCAGGGACTCAGATCGTAAGTATCGCCATGGAGAAACAGCAGTCAGCCCTGCTTGCGGAGAAGATCGACGAAATCCTCGACCAGCTTCTCAACATCGAGGGCAACCCCCACAGCGTTCCCACCAGTACTCCCGTTGAACTGGTTGACAATGACCAGCTCGAGGCCGTCCAGGAGCAGTTCCGGACCGGCGCCATGAGTTTAGGCTGGGACCCGACGACGGCGCAGGTCGTGATTGAGGCCTACCCGATCACCGATGTCGACGCTGATAACGACGACGAATCGCTTGATGAGGATGACGCCGACGTGCCCGAAATGCTACTGGTGCGGATGCCGGTTGGCACCGCCCGCGCATTTGCCAAGCGCACGCGGGAGGTTGTGGGCGCCGGGCGTCCTGCGTGCCCGCTCTGCGGTTACCCCATAGACGCGGACGGGCACGTCTGCACTTTGCCCGAGGCCTGATGCCGGCGCCTGACCTGGTGACGGCCGAACTGACGCTCACCGGGCGCATTACGACGGCGTCGAACGCCACCTTCGTGGGCAGCATCGGCGATACGACAGTTGTCTATAAGCCCATAGCCGGGGAGAAACCGCTGTGGGATTTTCCCGACGGCGTCCTTGCCCACCGGGAGGTCGCCGCCTACCTGGTCTCGGAGGTCCTCGGCTGGAACGTGGTGCCTCGCACCTGGCTGCGCGATGGCCCGTTCGGCGAAGGGATGGTGCAGCTGTGGCAGGAGACAGACCCCGGCCAGAACGCCGTGGACCTCATTGCGTCGGACGACGTACCGGAGGTCGGTTGGAAACACGTCCTTGAGGGGCAGGATGAGAACGGACGGATGGTCGCCCTCATCCATGAGGACTCTCCGGCGCTCAGACGCATGGCGGTGTTCGACGTCGTCGTGAACAATGCCGACCGCAAAGGCGACCACATCCTTGCCATGGCGGGCGGCCACCGGCACGGCGTGGACCACGGGCTTACCTTTCACCGTGACCACAAGCTGCGCACGGTGCTGTGGGGGTGGCTGGGAGATGCCCTGACCGTCGAGGAACTTGAGGGCATCGACCGTGTCAGCGAAGGACTGGACGGTGAGCTGGGCCGAAACCTGGCGGACCTGCTCAGCGCCGAAGAAGTCGCCTCGCTCGCCGCGCGCTGCGCCCGGTTACGCTCGGCGGGTAGGTTCCCGGCTCCGAGCGGTGAGATGTCGGCGGTGCCCTGGCCGCTGTTCTGAGGGAATCACGCTACGGGCTTCGCAAGCTGGTGCACAAAAAATGTCACACCCTCCTTCAATAATGGGTACATGGCAAGCGAAGCGGTGGAAAAGGCTTTTGGGGCGATCGACGACGCGATTGCCATAATTCGCGCCGAAGTCGCCCGGCCCCATCGCGGGCCGGCGTCGGACACCGACCCTCTGGCCGCCGTGGCTGATGAGTGCTTGGACGTCCTTGCCGGGAGCGCACGGGCCGAAGCTCGGATCGCGGCATTGAAGGCGGAGGCAGCAGCCACCTATGCGGACTCGGCGCGGTCGGCGGCGCCCGTAGACATGCCGGCCCAGGCCCAGGAAATGGCAATAGCGGCCGAGGTGGGCTGCGTCCTGGCCATCGGCGATCGGGCCGCAGGCATGCTGCTGGAACAATCCCATGCTCTGGCTACGTCCCTACCCCGGACCCTGTCAGCCTTGCAGGCGGGAACTGTTTCGTGGCAACACGCCAAGGTGATGGTGGACGAAACCGCCACCCTCGACCGCGACGCAGCGGGGGCACTTGAAGCCCACTTACTCGGGGATGATGCGGCCACTCCTGCCCGCGGCTGTCCGGCCGGCGAGATGCCCGCCTTCAGGTTCCGGCGGAAGGCCAGGACCTGGCGCGAACGGCACCACCCGGACAGCATCGAAAAACGCCATGCTAAAGGAGTGCAGGACAGATGCCTGGAATACACCCCGGAGCAGGACGGCATGGCGCGGGTGTCTGCCTACCTGCCGGCGGACCAGGGGGCTGCGATCTGGAACCGCATTACCGCCATCGCCCGGGGCCTGCAGGGGCCTAACGAGGCCCGGACGCTCACCCAGTTGCGGGCAGACGTATTCGCAACGGCAGCCCTGCGCAGAGACAACGGCTGCACCCGCTGCGGCAACGGCGTCAGGGCCGCGAGCGGGGCTGGGCCGGATGCAGGGGCCGGCGGTCTTGCCGATGTACCTACGCCCCGGGCCGAAATCCTGGTTACCGTTCCTGTCTTCTCCCTGCTCGGGGCGACGGAGGAGCCGGCCATGCTCGACGGGTTTGGACCCATTCCTGCCTCCATGGCACGGAATCTGGTGGCCAATGGAGCGGACTCGTTCCACCGGGTGCTCGTGGATCCACGGGACGGGGCACCCCTGGAAATCGGCCGCACCAGTTACCGGCTCACGAAGGCCATGCGGAACTGGCTACGGATGCGCGACGGCAAATGCCCGTTCCCAGGGTGCAGCAACCATTCCCTGGACAACGAGGCAGACCACCTCCTGGCCTGGCATCACGGCGGAACCACCGGGATCAGCAACCTGGGACAGCCCTGTCCACGGCACCACAGACTCAAACACGCCAGCGGCTGGAGACCGACGCCGGCAACAAAAAATGAGCCGCCCGGCTGGGTCTCACCATCAGGACGGAACTACAAAAGCGAACACCAGGACTGGGAGCCGCCCCACTGGCCGCGTTCGATCGCGCCGGAAGCCGGCGAATGGAAACCACAACGGCCCTACCCGCCTATGCCCACCGCCCTGGGCGGGACCGCGGACTACCTTAAGGTACCGCCATCTGCCGCAGAACAGTTCCTGCGCGCCTACCTCAGTGCCAACTAACTGCCGGCAAAGCACAAGGGACCACGCAAATCGTGCGGAGTCCCTTGTGTCAGGTCCGAAAGGTATCGCGGCAGGGGTCCTAGAAGTCCCAGTCCTCGTCTTCGGTGTTAACAGCCTTCCCGATCACGTAGGACGAACCTGACCCCGAGAAGAAGTCGTGGTTCTCGTCAGCGTTGGGCGACAGGGCCGAGAGGATGGCCGGGTTCACGTCGGTGACGGACGCCGGGAACATCGCCTCGTAGCCCAGGTTCATCAGCGCCTTGTTGGCGTTGTAGTGCAGGAACTTCTTGACGTCCTCGGCCAGGCCGACGCCGTCGTAGAGGTCATGCGTGTACTGGACTTCGTTCTCGTACAGCTCGAAGAGCAGCTCGAACGTGTAGTCCTTGATTTCCTGGCGCTTCTCCTCGGAAACCCTCTCCAGGCCCTTCTGGAACTTGTAGCCGATGTAGTAGCCGTGCACTGCCTCATCGCGGATGATCAGGCGGATCAGGTCGGCCGTGTTCGTCAGCTTGGCCCGAGAGGACCAGTACATGGGGAGGTAAAAGCCCGAGTAGAACAGGAAGCTCTCCAGCAGCGTGGAGGCCACCTTCCGCTTCAGGGGATCATCGCCCTGGTAGTAGTCCATGACGATCTGGGCCTTCTTCTGAAGGTTCTCGTTCTCGGTGGACCAGCGGAAAGCCTCGTCGATCTCCTTGGTGGAGGCCAGCGTGGAGAAGATGGAGGAGTAGCTCTTGGCGTGCACGGACTCCATGAACGCGATGTTGGTGTACACGGCCTCCTCGTGCGGGGTCAGCGCATCCGGAATCAGGGAAACGGCGCCCACAGTGCCCTGGATGGTATCCAGCAGGGTCAGACCGGTGAACACGCGCATGGTGAGCTGCTGCTCGGCAGGCGTCAGCGTGTTCCAGGACTGGACGTCGTTGGACAGCGGCACCTTCTCCGGCAGCCAGAAGTTGTTGACCAGGCGGTTCCAGACGTCGACGTCCTTGTCGTCCTGGATGCGGTTCCAGTTGATGGCCTCGACGTGGCTAAGCAGCTTGACCTTCTCGGTCATGTCATCCCCTATGCGTTGGGTGGTTTTCTCTAAGTTAAAGCGTACGACGGCGGGCGGGCACCCGCCGTCGTACTAGCACATTTAGTTGAAGACTAAAGCATGCAGGAAACGCAGCCCTCAACCTCAGTCCCTTCCAGCGCGAGCTGGCGGAGACGGATGTAGTAGATGGTCTTGATGCCCTTTTTCCAGGCGTAGATCTGGGCCTTGTTGATGTCGCGCGTGGTGGCGGTGTCCTTGAAGAACAGCGTCAGTGACAGGCCCTGGTCCACGTGCTGGGTGGCGGCGGCGTAGGTGTCGATGACCTTCTCGTAGCCGATCTCGTACGCGTCCTGGTAGTACTCCAGGTTGTCGTTGGTGAGGTACGGCGCCGGGTAGTAGACGCGGCCCAGCTTGCCTTCCTTACGGATCTCGATCTTGGACGCCACCGGGTGGATCGAGGAGGTGGAGTTGTTGATGTAAGAGATCGAGCCGGTAGGCGGCACGGCCTGCAGGTTCTGGTTGTAGATGCCGTGCTCCATGACCGAAGCCTTCAGCGCGCGCCAGTCTTCCTGCGTGGGGATGTGCACGTTCTTGAAGAGCTCACGGACCTTCTCGGTCTGCGGCACCCATTCCTGCTCCGTGTACTTGTCGAAGAACTCGCCGGAGGCGTACTTGGACTTCTCGAAGCCGCCGAACGTCTGGCCGGTCTCGATGGCCAGCAGGTTGGAGGCGCGGATGGCGTGGTACACCACCGAGTAGAAGTAGATGTTCGTGAAGTCCAGGCCCTCTTCGGAACCGTAGTGGACCCGCTCACGCGCCAGGTAGCCGTGCAGGTTCATCTGGCCCAGGCCGATGGCGTGGCTCTGGTCGTTGCCCTTGGCGATGGACGGCACCGAGGTGATGTTGGACATGTCGGACACGGCCGAGAGCGAGCGGATGGCCGTCTCGATGGTCAGGCCGAAGTCCGGCGAGTCCATGGTCTTGGCGATGTTCAGCGAGCCCAGGTTGCAGGAAATGTCCTTGCCGGTGTCCGCGTAGGACAGGTCATCGTTGTACGTGGTGGGCTGGGAAACCTGGAGGATCTCAGAGCACAGGTTGGACATGATGATCTTGCCGTCAATCGGGTTCTCCCGGTTCACGGTGTCCTCGAACATGATGTACGGGTAGCCGGACTCGAACTGGATCTCGGCAAGGGTCTGGAAGAACTCGCGGGCCTTGATCTTGGTCTTCTTGATCCGGGAGTCGTCCACCATCTCGTAGTACTTCTCGGTGACCGAGACGTCGGAGAACGGCATGCCGTAGACGCGCTCCACGTCGTACGGCGAGAACAGGTACATGTCCTCGTCCCGCTTGGCCAGCTCGAACGTGATGTCCGGGATGACGACGCCGAGGGAGAGTGTCTTGATGCGGATCTTCTCGTCCGCGTTCTCGCGCTTGGTGTCCAGGAAGCGGTAGATGTCCGGGTGGTGCGCGTGCAGGTACACGGCTCCCGCACCCTGGCGGGCACCGAGCTGGTTGGCGTAGGAGAAGCTGTCTTCGAGGAGCTTCATCACGGGGATGACGCCGGAGGACTGGTTCTCGATCTGCTTGATCGGGGCGCCGACTTCGCGGATGTTGGTCAGCGCAAATGCCACGCCGCCGCCGCGCTTGGAGAGCTGCAGCGCGGAGTTGATGGACCGGCCGATCGACTCCATGTTGTCTTCGATGCGGAGCAGGAAGCAGGAGACCAGCTCGCCGCGCTGCTTCTTGCCCGCGTTCAGGAACGTGGGGGTGGCCGGTTGGAAGCGGCCCTCGATGATCTCGTCCACCATCTGGAGGGCAAGCTGCTCGTTGCCGCGGGCCAGGTGCAGGGCAACCATGCAGACGCGGTCCTCGTAGCGCTCCAGGAAGCGCTTGCCGTCGAACGTCTTGAGTGTGTAGGACGTGTAGAACTTGAACGCGCCAAGGAACGTCTCGAAGCGGAACTTCTTCTTGTAGGCACGGTTGAACAGTTCACGGATGAAGTTCATCGTGTACTGGTCCAGCGTCTCGCGCTCGTAGTACTGGTTCTTCACCAGGTAGTCGAGCTTCTCTTCCAGGTCGTGGAAGAACACGGTGTTGTTGTTAACGTGCTGCAGGAAGTACTGGTGGGCGGCCTCGCGGTCGGCCTCGAACTGGATCTCGCCGCTGGGACCGTACAGGTTCAGCATGGCGTTCAGCTCGTGGTAGCCCAGGCCCTTGTAGGCGGCGGGCATCTCGGGCTTCTGGGCCCTGGTTACTTCTGTGTCTGCGACAGTCGTGTCCAAAACGTATCCAATCCTTGGTTGACCCGGGTGACGTCTTCCGGCGTTCCCATAAGTTCGAATCTATAGAGGTGGGGTACCTGGCATTTGGCGGCGATGATGTCCCCCGCCATGCAGTAGTTGTCCCCGAAGTTTGTGTTGCCGGCACCGATGACCCCGCGCAGCAGCTGCCTGTTCTGCGGGGTGTTCAGGAACCGGATGACCTGCTTGGGAACGGAGCCTTCTCCCCCGGTGCCGCCGTAGGTGGGCACCACCAGCACGAACGGCCGGGTGGCGAGCAGGGGTGCGTCCTTGGCTAGGAGCGGAATCCGGGCCGCGTCGCGGCCAAGCTTGGAGACAAAGCGGCTGGTGTTCTCGGACGCCGAGGAGAAATAGATAAGCTGGCTCTCCGTAACAACCGCCGGGACCGGCCCTGAAGATGCCACGCGCTGAGCCACGTGGAAATCCTGGACTGCTGGTGCTGCCGTAAGAGTCACCTCGGCTGGTTGTTGTTTGTCGGCAGGGAAAGGCCTTAAGCCACGGAGGAAACGGCGGAGAGGGCCAGTTCCTCGATCTTGTCCGGGCGGAAGCCCGACCAGTGGTCCTGGTCCGTGACCACAACGGGTGCCTGCATGTAGCCCAGTGCCTTCAGTCGCTCGAGGGCTTCGGCGTCCTGGGAGATGTCAACGCTCTGGTACGTGATGCCCTTTTTGTCGAGAGCCCGGTAGGTGGCGTTGCACTGAACACAAGCAGGCTTGGTGTAAACCGTTACGGTCATGATTCCTGTCCCCTTTTCTGGAAAAACTTGCTCGTCCGGTGTTCCCGCCCAAGCTGTATGTAGATACTACATCTAGTGCAGACGCCTCTTCGGAACCCCAAGATGATGTATTACAAGTATGTCATTTAATGCACCGTTAATCCACAGGCAAGGTCCCTCAAAATGTCCGGAATCCCGCTAAATTCGTGGACTGAATCCACACCCTGTGGAGTACTTAGCCACATTTAACGCCCAGCGTGTCGCTGGAAAGACGGCGTGTCGCGGCCCCTGCCGAGGGGGTGCTGGAGGGGTCCGTGGCACAGGAAAGGGGCCCCGAAGTGACCTTCGAAACCCCTCCTGGTGATGAAACGCACGACGACGGCCGCCGCCTCATGCATGAAGCGCTAGAGCAGCGCCTCCCGGCGGTCCAGCACGATTTGCTGCACGTCCAGGTAGCCGGACTGGAATCCCGCCCGCGAGTAGCAGAGGTAGAACAGCCACATCCGCTGGAACACGGCGTCGAAGCCCAGCTCCCCCACCTCGCGGGACCGCTCCAGGAACCGTTCCTCCCACAACCGCAGGGTGGCGGCGTAGTGGTCCCCCATGCCCATCCGCTCCCGCACGCGCAGCGAGGTGTGCTGCTGCGTCACGCCCTCGATGGCGCGGACGGACGGCAGGAACCCGCCCGGGAAGATGTACTTGTGCACCCACGTGTACGCGTTGCGGGTTGCGAGCATGCGGCCGTGCGGCATGGTGATCGCCTGGATGGCCACCTTGCCGCCGGGGGCCAGCACCCGGTCGATGGTCTGGAAGTAGATGGGCCAGTACTCGTAGCCCACCGCCTCGATCATCTCTACGGACACGACGGCGTCGTACTCGCCCTCCACCGCACGGTAGTCCTGGAGGGCCACGGTCACGCTGTCCGCGTAGCCGGCCGCCGCGATCCGTTCCTGCGCCAGCGCCTGCTGTTCGCTGGACAGGGTCACGGAGTAGACGGTGGCGCCACGGGCTGCTGCCCGAAGCGCCAATTCACCCCAGCCGGTGCCGATTTCCAGGAGCCTGGTCCCGGCTCCGACGCCGGCCTTGTCCAGCAGCCTGTCGATCTTTGCCTGCTGGGCTTCGGCCAGCGCCTCCCAGCCAACCGAGGCGAGCGGCCCGGCGTCGGACGGAAACAGTGCCGCCGAGTAGCTCATGGTGGTGTCCAGGAAGTTGGAGAACAGGTCGTTGGACAGGTCGTAGTGCCGCGAGATGTTGCTGCGCGTATTCTGCTCGGCGTTCCGTTCCTGCCGTGGCGTGCGCGGCAGGTACAGCGAGCGCAGCTTCTGCAAAGGAGTGGGGATGAGCGTGTCCACCGACGCCGCGAACACCTCAAGGACGCCCGCCAGGTCGCTGGCTTCCCAGTCTCCGGCCATAAACGACTCGCCCAGCCCGATCAGGCCGTTGTCGCCGATCCTGGCTTCGAACGCCTCCGGCCGCATCATGGTCATGACCGGCGCGTCCGGACCGCCGGTGCCGAGCACAGTGCCGTCGGGGTACTCCACCCGCAGCGGCAGCCGCTTCACGGCTCCTTTGAACAGGAGGCCGGCGGCTTTGCCGGCCACGGCAGCCTTGGCGCCCGACGGCGGCTGGGCCACTTCCGGCCACAGGTCCGGATCGATGGTGGCGGGCGACGCCGGCACGCCGGCCGCGGTCCAGGCTGCGGGAGAGTGCGCGGGGGCCTTGCCGGCAGCGTCGCCTGCTGCCATGAGTCCAGCCTTATCGGCGGCTGTGCCTGCTGCCTTGCCTCCGACATAGGCCGCAGTTGCTTGGTTGTCGTCCGTCATTGTCATTGAACTGCCTCCTGTGAGGGGTGGTGTGGCCGGGCGACGACGGGCAGGCGTCTTGCCCAGAGTGTAATGCCCTGCACCCTGATGAGTGCGGAAACCAGCAGCGGCGCGGCCGGCACCGCAAGGGCGGCCGCAAGGATGTTCCGGAGGGTAGCGGGCCGGCGGATGCCGTCCATGCTGGCCACGAAGGGCCGGTGGCCCTCGCGCTCCAGCACGATGGACACCGCCAGCCGCTCCCCCGGCGCAGGCAGCTTCATCCGGTACTGCCCGCTTACGTCGTTGAAGGGTGAGACATAGAACGCCTTGGGCACCGAAGCCCGGCCGGCCGCATCCGTCCGGAGCAGGTAGCAGTGGCGCTCCCCGTACGTGTTGTGGACCTCTGCCACCACGCACTCAAGCTCACCGCTGGTCCGGTAGCACCAGAACAGCGTCAGGGGGTTGAAAACGTAACCGAAAACCCTGGCGCTGGTCAGCATGTGGATAGCGCCGCCGTCAGGCTCTATGCCCTGGGTGCGCAGGTAGCGCTCCACGTTGCTGCGGATGCTGGCATGCGGATCCCCGAGATGGTCACCGGCCTTGAACACGGCCAGCGGCCGGAGCAGGAACGGTAGCCGCGGGAGCTGGTCCACATCCACGAACCAGCTGTAGTTGCGGTACGTGAACGCGTTCTTCAGCGGTGTGCGCCGCACGTGCGAGATGGACGTGCGGTAGAGGGCTGGGGCAGTGGTCATGCGGGTTCCGCCGCGGACAGCAGTTCCCGTTCCCCGCCGTCGCGGGAGCCGGGCAGATCGGCAGCTTGGGCAACGGGCCAGGAACGGCCCAGCGCCTCGGCGGCCCGCACGCCGGACAGCGCGCCGTCCTCATGGAAGCCCCAGCCGAGGTAGGCACCGGCGTACGCGATGCGGTTGTCACTGAGGCCCGCGATTGCCTGCTGGGCCTGCAGCGACTCGGGGGTGTACTGCGGGTGCTCATACACCATCCGCTTGAGGACCCGGTCATCCGCAATCAGCTCCGACTCCCCCAGGCTCACCAGGTAGGGCATGCCGTCAGCCGGGCTGAGCCGCTGCAGCCGGGTCAGGTCGTAGCTCACCAGGACCTTGTCCGGCCGGGCTTCGCAGGACGGCAGGCGGTAGTTCCAGGAGGCCTTGGCATTGTCCGAGGCGGGCAGGACGGCCGGGTCCCGATGGAACACAGTGTGGTTTACGGAGTACGGCATCCCGCCCAGCGCTTCCTTTTCGGCAGGCGTGGCATCGGCCAGGAACCCGAGGGCCTGCGCAGGATGGGTGGCGATGACAACCGCCTCGAAATCCTCCACGCCATGTTCCGTCACCAGCTCGACGCCAAGCTCGTGGCGCCGGACGGCGGTCACCGGCGTGTTGAGCCGGACATCTGCCAGCGTGGCCGCGAGCTTCTCGACGTACCTGGCCGAGCCGCCGCTGACCGTCCGCCACTGCGGCGAGCCTTTGACGCCCAGCATGCCGTGGTGGCCCAGGAACGTGAAGAGGTAGCGGGCGGGGTACGCCAGCGCGGTGGTGGGGTCGCAGGACCACACGGCGCTGACCACCGGGGTCATGAAGTGCGAGATGAAGTAGGAGCTGAATTTTTCGCGTTCCAGGAACTCGCCAAGGGTCTGCTCAGGTGCGGCCAGTTCCGGGTTGACCGCGGAAACGGGTGTGGTCTCCAGGAGGGCCCGGGCCTTCCGGTAGAAGCGGGTGACCTCGAGCAGCATCAGCAGGTAACGGCCCCGCAGGAGGCTGGAGGGGCGGGCGATGATGCCGCGTCCGCCCCCGCGGGCCCCGGCGTACTCCAGGCCGCAGCCGTCGCACCGGATGGACATGCTCATTTCAGAATCCTGCGTCTCTACCCCCAGTTCGGCGAACAGCCGCAGCAGAGTGGGGTACGTCCGTTCATTGTGCACGATGAAGCCGGTATCGACGCCCAGGGAGGACCCGTCCGGCTGCGGCAGGTCATGCGTGTCCGCGTGCCCTCCCAGCCGGGAATCCGCTTCGAACAGCGTGACGTCGTCCTGCCGGTTGAGGACGTAGGCGGCAGTCAGGCCGGCCACGCCGCTGCCAATGACGGCCACCCGCCGTCGCCCGCCTCCGCTTACTGCTGGGTTAGGTGACAATGTATGCTCCTCTGCTGAACATTTGCCGCTGGGCTGGGTATGCAGAGGGCAATTCGGCACCAGGTGCCCCGCGGATGGGTGGGATGGGCGGCAGTTTTTTCGGCGGCCGCGGCGGAGTACTGTGGGCGGGTGGTAAACCCGGTACACCTGAAGACCCTCCTGGAGGTCACCCGGCTCGGTTCATTCGCAGCCGCAGCGGCAACCCTGGGCTACACGGCCTCGGCCGTCTCCCAGCAGATGTCCGCCCTGGAACGCGACACCGGCGTCGTCCTGTTCCAGCGCTCGGCGCGCCGCGTGGTGCCCACGGAAGCCGCCGTCGTCATGACCCGCCACGCTGCCAAGGTCCTCACGGACATTGAAGCCCTGATGGCCGCTGCTTCCAGGACGCAGGATTCAGCCAGCCAGGAACTAAGGCTGGGGATCTTTCCCAGCCTGGCCACCTATGTCCTGCCACGGATCCTGAAGAACCCGTCGTGGAAGAACCTGGGCATCGACCTGAAGGTGTCCGTGGCTGAACCCGGGCAGACCATCCAGGGGCTGCGCACCGGCGGTGACCTGGACCTCGCCGTCGTCTTTCAGGTTGGCCAGACCGGTTTTGCGTGGCCGAACACCATCAACCGGCAATGGATCGGCGACGACGACTTCCGGGTGGTGCTGCCCGCCGGATGGGGCTTCCGCTCCGATGCCAAGGTGGCGGCTGACCATCTCTCCGAGATGCCGTGGATCATGCACCACCCGGGCACCAGCGACGCCATGGTGATTGAGCGACTGTTCGCCGGCTGCAACCTGCATCCGCGGGTGGTGGCGCACAGTGACGATTTCCACGCGAGCCTGGAGATGGCCGCCGCGGGGCTGGGCGCGGCTTTGGTGCCGGAACTCGCGCTGCGGAACAAGCCGGCGGGCGTGGTGGTGCTGGACGTTCCCGAAATCCGGCTGGCCCGGAACGTCTTTGCGCTCCTGATCAATGAGCGGAAGACCGCCCGGGTCCAGCTGTTCGTCGACCTCCTGGCCGAGACGCTCGCCGGGATGCGCACCGCGGTGAATTAGGCCCGAACGCTGGAATGCACCGCTGTTCGGGTCTATGTTGAAACTATGAGCAAGGTAGCGAGCCGGCACTTTGGAGAGATTGAGCTCAACCACGGCAGGGATCACTTGATCGCCGCGAAGCATGAACTGCGCGGCCACCCGCTGGAACTCGACCTGAACGTGACCGCCCACGACCACTTCGACGAGGCCGCGCTGCACAAGGTGGACTACCGCCTGCGGTTCCTGCCCGAGCTCGTGGACGAGGTCCGGGACATGATCGCGGAAGAACTGGAGCAGGAAGGCACCAGCCCGCAGGAGTACCTGCACTTCCACTGCAACGCCCTCAAGGATGAGCACCTGCAGAAGGTCTTCGGGATATCAGACCGCAGCCAGCTCACCAACGAGGTGTTCCTGAAGGCCCTGAAACTCGGCCACGTGGGCATCTACCCCGGACAGCCCGAACGCTACTTCGTCCTGGACTTCACCCTGGGTGAGCATTTCACCGACGAGGTGCTGGTGGCCTCCGCCGACGAAGACGGCGTGGTGGACGACGAAATTGTGTGGGAGTCCTAGGTTTCGACGGGCTCGACCATCAAACAAAAGAACGACGTCGGCAGGTCACCTGAAGTGACCAGCCGACGTCGTTCTTTATGTACTTACTTCGCTGACTCCAGCAGGCCGGCGCGGACTGCCTGGGTTGCCTTGACCAGGTTGCGCAGGGACTCTTCGGTCTCGGCGTAGCCCCGGGTCTTCAGGCCGCAGTCCGGGTTGACCCAGAGCTGGCGGGACGGAACGTGCTTGACGGCGGTGGCCAGCAGTTCGGTGACTTCACCCTCACCCGGCACGCGCGGCGAGTGGATGTCATAGACGCCCGGGCCAACGCCGCGGCCGAAGCCGTGGGACTCGAGGTCGTGGACAACCTCCATGCGTGAGCGGGCTGCCTCGATGGAGGTTACGTCCGCGTCGAGGCCGTCGATCGCGTCGATGATCACGCCGAACTCCGAGTAGCAGAGGTGGGTGTGGATCTGGGTGGCGTCGGCTGCACCGGCCGTTGCCAGGCGGAAGGAATCCACGGACCACTTCAGGTAGTCCTCGTGGTCTGCCTTGCGCAGCGGCAGGAGCTCGCGCAGCGCGGGCTCGTCCACCTGGATGACCTTGATGCCGGCAGCTTCGAGGTCGGCGATTTCGTCGCGCAGGGCCAGGCCAACCTGGTTGGCGGTTTCGCGCAGCGGCTGGTCGTCGCGGACGAAGGACCAGGCGAGGATCGTGACCGGGCCGGTGAGCATGCCCTTCATCGGCTTGCTGGTCAGGGACTGTGCGTACTTGGCCCACTCCACCGTGATGGGCGCGCTGCGGGTGACGTCGCCCCAGAGGATGGACGGCCGGGTGCAGCGGGAGCCATAGGACTGGACCCAGCCGTGGACCGTGACGTCGAAGCCCTCAAGGTTCTCGGCGAAGTACTGCACCATGTCGTTGCGCTCGGGCTCGCCGTGCACCAGGACGTCGTAGCCCAGCTCTTCCTGGAGTTCAACGACGCGCTTGATCTCATCCTTCATGAGCTGTTCGTACTGCTCGTTGGTGAGGTCGCCCTTGTTGTTGCGGGCGCGGGCCGAACGGATCTCCGAGGTCTGCGGGAAGGAGCCGATGGTGGTGGTGGGCAGCGGCGGCAGGTGCAGCGCCTGTTCCTGGGCGGCCTCGCGGACCGGGTACTCCGAGCGGCTGAAGTCAGCGGCGGTGAGCGCCTCGGTGCGGGCACGGACGTCCGTGCGGCGGACCCCTGCGGCGGTGGCGCGGGAAGCAATCACGGCTGTTGCCTCGTCAATGGCGGCCTTCGCGGAAGCGGGGTCGGCCAGGTAGGACGCGAGGGTCCTGACCTCAACCGCCTTCTGGTCGGAGAACGCCAGCCAGCTGCGCAGCTGTTCGGAGAGCTGCGTCTCCTCGGCAACGTCATGCGGCACGTGCTGCGTGGAAGTGGAGGTGGAGACGGTGACCTTGCCTGCAGCTCCCTTCAGGGCGTCCAGCTTGGCAGCCGAAGCGGCGAGGTCGTTGCGCCAGATGTTGTGGCCGTCAACGACGCCGGCAACCAGGGTCTTGCTGCCCAGCCCGGCGAGTGCCGCGGCGGAAGGAACGGCGCCCTTGAAGACGTCAATGTGCAGGGCGTCGATGTTGGTGGCTGCGAGGGTGCCGAGCTGGCCGTCGAGCGAACCGTACGGGGTGGAGACGAGGATCTGCGGGCGGTTGGCTGCAGCGGTGAGGACCTCGTAGGCGCGGGCCACGGCTGCTTCGATTTCGACGGCCGGGGTGTCCTGGTCAACGACGAGTGCGGGTTCGTCCAGCTGGACCCAGCTGGCGCCGGCGGCGGCGAGCTTCTCAAGCAGCTGGACGTAGACGGGCAGGATGTCCTCGAGGCGGGACAGCGGCGCGAAACCGGCCGGGGCGCCGTCGGAAGCCTTGGACAGCAGCAGGTACGTGACCGGGCCAACGATGTACGGGCGGGTTTCGATGCCGTTGGCCAGGGCGAAGGCGAACTCGTCAACCTTCGCGGTGGAGGCCAGGCTGAACCCGGTCTCCGGGCCGATTTCCGGCACCAGGTAGTGGTAGTTGGTGTCGAACCACTTGGTCATTTCCAGCGGCTGCTGTTCCTTGTTGCCGCGGGCAAGGGTGAAGTAGCCGTCGATGTCCAGCTGTCCCTCGGCGTTGAGCAGCTTGCCGAAGCGGGCAGGCACGGCGCCGAGGTGAGCAGTGGTGTCCAGGACCTGGTCGTAGTAGGAGAAGGTGCCCGGCACGGCTGCGGCTTCCGTGAGGCCGAGTTCCTGCAGGCGCCTGGCGATGGACAGCTGAATGTCCTTGGCGGCGGTGTCCAGGGCGGCGGCGTCGATCTTGCCCGCCCAGTAGGCCTCGACGGCTTTCTTGAGCTCGCGGCGGCGGCCGATGCGGGGGTATCCCAGCAGGGAAGCAGCGGGAAAGGGCGTGGTGGCGTTGTTGATGTCAGTCATGGGAATCTCCTGGGGAGTTGGAATGTGTGCGGAAGGCCCGTTGGAGGGCGCACAGCTGAAGGGTGTTCAGCTAAAAAGCGTTCAGCTAAAAGACGTTGGGCTTTGGCGGGCTCAGCTGGCGAGCTGGCCGGCCACGGCTTCGCGGCGGCTGGAGCGGGTGCGCCGCGGGAGGGCCAGCTTGTCCAGCACGTCCAGGGCGCTTTGGTGTTCGTTGAAGGTGTAGAGGTGGATGCCCGGCGCTCCGGCTTCCAGGGCTGCGTTGGCAAGATCCACGGTGGCGCTGACGCCAATCCGCATGCGTTCCGCGTCGCTGTCCGCCGCGGCCATGCGTTCCAGCAGTTCGGGAGCTGGCTCCACGCCTGTCAGCTCGCCGAGCCGCTTCAGGCGCCGGAGGCTGGTGAGCGGCATGACACCGGGGATGATCGGGATGGTGACCCCGGCCCGGCGTGCCCTCGTCAGGAGGTCGGCATACTGCTCCGTGTGGAAGAAGACCTGCGTGATGGCGAAGTCCGCGCCGGACCGCTGCTTGGCGAGCAGCACCTCGACGTCGTGCGCTTCGCTCGGTGACTCCGGGTGCCGGGTGGGGTAGGCAGCGACGCCGACGGCGATCTTCCCGGCGCAGAGCAGGGCGGACCGGCGCTGTTCAACCCGGCGGATCAGTTCGATCAGGTCCTGCGCATAGCGCAGCGACCCTTCGGCCGGTTCGCCGCCGTCCCTGGGCAGGTCGCCGCGGAGGGCAAGGATGCCGCGCACGCCGGTATCCAGCAGCTCGCCGATGATTCCCGCAAGTTCCTGGGGCGTGTTGCCCACGCAGGTCAGGTGGGCCAGGGGCCGGAGCGTGGTTTCCAGGAGGAGGCGGTTGATGAGCTCGACGGCGGTATCCCGGTTGGAGCCGCTGGCACCGTAGGTGACGGAAACGTAGTCCGGTGCGGTGGTTTCCAGTTCCCTGATGGTGGTCCAGAGCGTTTCCGCGGCTGCCGGCGAACGTGGCGGGAACAGCTCGTAGGAAAGCGCCACCGGAGCGGCGTCGGAAAGATTCGGGTGCGTTTCAATAAGGCTTGGTGGCGACATTTGCGTCCTTGGCTTTGGGCCATTGACGGCTGCTGTCGGCAAATGCGACGGCGGGCCGGCAATGAATTGAGTTTGGGGAACACGGAAGGACTCCACGAGGACGCAGCCGCGGCTGGTACGCCCTGAAATGAAGTTGTCCGTGAGCAAATGTCAGGCCCACATGGGGGCACCCACACCCTCCACACGGAGGATCGCTGACACGTTACCGGGGTAACTTGTATAAGACTCTATGAGCGGCCGGGCACGTATTCAAGTTGGCCTCCGAATTAAGACTCAGTTTTACGCCCTCTTTTGGATCTTTACGGAATTTTGTTCGTTGCGCCCGGCGCTACCAGGGGCGCTCCGGGCCGGGCGCATATTCAGTGTCACTCAGGTATTCCTCCCGTTCGCGGCCGCTGTTGCGTTCGCGCTGGCCCTGCCGGGCGCTGTCCTCCAACTGCTGGAGCTGGCTCTGCAGCGGAGAATCCTGGCCGTCCTCACCGGGTGCCTCCTCCGCCGGTCCTGCGTCCGGGGCCGGCTTGTTGCCGGCGGCCGAGAGTTTTTGCTGCAGGCGTGCGTCAGCTCCCGCCAGCCGGTCCCCCGTCCCGCCGGGCTGTCCCTCGGAAAAGCATCTGTCCGGTGCTGCTTCCGCGGCTGCGAGTGCCTCCCTGAACAGGCCGGCCGCCGGTGCCGGTTCTCCTGCCTGCAGTTTTTCGTCGCCGAGGCGCTCGATGGCAAGGACCAGGTTCACCCTGATGACGCAGGCTTCGGCCGACTCGGACCGGGCCGGGGGAACAAGGTCCAGCGCTTCCTCGAAGCGGAGGCGCGCCGCGGCGAAATTGCCGTCAAGGACATCGGCATCCCCGGCGGCGAAGGGCGCCTTGTGGGGTTCGATGAGGTTTGCCGGCTGCAGGGCGTCCGCGGCGGCCCGGACGGATGCCGCGTCGGCGGCGTCGAAGGCGTCCGCTGCCCGGCCTCCCAGCAAGCCAAGGCTGAGCAGTTTGACGGCGATGCACACGGCCAGGACCACCGGCAAGGCGGACCACGCGAGGAGGCGGCGGCGCCGTGCCGGCCGGCTGCCCGCGTTGCGCTCGAGGGACGTCACCCGTCCTCCGCCTTTCCATCCTGGGATCGCCGGCCGGCCGAGGCCGGGACAAGGGCCCGCACTTCACGCAGCCGGCGAATAATCACGATGGCCTCCGCCAACCCCAGCACGAAGGCACCGGCCGCGAGGATCCAGTACAGCTCGGTCCGCCCCGCCAGGGATCCGTCACTGCCCGGGCGTTCGAGCGTGCCCCCGGATTCGGGCACCGCAGGGCGGGCATCCTGCATCATCGGCGCAACGGGGTCGCCGGACGACCGGTGGACATAGGGAACGCCCAGCTGCCCTGCGAGCTCCCGCAGCCGGGGCTCATCAATCCTGGACAGTGCATCCCGAGGCTGCGCCTCCCCGCCGGCACCGGCGGTGCTGTCCTGGACATAGGGGGCGTCCTCCCCTTCCGTGGAACCTCCGTGGTGCTCCTGCCCGGCGCTTTCCCGCCCGGTGTTTTCGCGCATCCTTCCGCCGCCTGGTGTGCCGTAGCCCAGCACTGCTCCCCCGGCCACCAGGCCATCCGCCAGGTCCAGGGCTTCCGGTTCCTTCGGGCTGGTGTGCTCGCCATCGCCAAGGTAGTAGACGAGCCGGGGCCGCTCAGGGTGGCTCTGCCGGGCTGCGGTGAGGCGTTCGGCCAGCACCTTCCGGGCTGCGGTGATGGTGCTTCCTTTGGCATAGGCCGTGACCTGCGGCTCCAGCACAGAGATGATGGTTTCCAGCGCCAGGGTATCGGTGGTCAGCGGCATCCGGACATGGGCTTTGGTGTCGAAGGTGATGACGGAAAAGCGGGCGCCGGGCAGTTCCTCGGCGATGGCCGCGATGTCCTGCCGCACTCCCTCCATCCTGGGTCCGGCGTTGCCGTAGTCCTCCGCGACCATGCTGGTGGTGGTGTCCACCACAAAAAACACGTTGAGGTCGGCGGTGGCTGCCTGGGCCGTGCCGCCCGGCAGTCCGGGCCGCAGCGCCGCGCCGAGGAGGAGCAGTACCAGTGCGCTTCGGGGCATCCAGGCGCGGACGTTGGCTTCCGCACTTCGCTCCGCAGCCGTCCGCACAGCAGTCCCCGCTCCCCGGTAAAGCCCCCATCCCAGGAACCCGAGGGCCGCCACCATGACGGGAAGCAGCAGCCACCAGGGAAGGATCGGTTGCAGGGTCATGGCCGCAACCGCCAGCCGGCGACGGCGAGGACCAGCCCGGAGAGGAGGGCCGCGGTGAGCGGCAGTCCCGGCTCGTCCGAGACGACCGCCCGCGGCGCGCCCTGAAGAGCCGACTTTTCCGTTTCCTCGACGCCCCGCACGACGCCCGGCACAGCTTCGGGGTTGTCCAGGGCGTAATAGGCACCGCCCGTGGATTCCGCCGCAGCCCGCAACTGCTCCCCTGGCTGATCCTTGCCTGGGCCGTAGTCAAGGTCACCCGGGTTCAGTGCATACAAGCGCACAGCCCTGTCCCTGGCAAGGGCGGCCGCTTCCCCGAGGGTCATGATGGGGTCTCCGGAGAGAAAATTGTCCGTTGCCAGGACCACTGACCGCGAGCGCGCCGGTTGGCCGGATGGGCGGTTGATGTCGGTGTCCCGGTTTCCGGCCTGTTCCGTCCCGCGGGGGAAGCTGGTGAGGCAGGACGCCAGGCCGTCGCCGATCAGGGAGGAGCCCCGGCCGCTCCACGTCCCGTCGAGGAATCCGGAACTGCCGGGTTTCCCGTTGAAGGCGTCCCGTGCGAGCTGCAGCTGCTCCCGGGCGTAGCCGTAGTCGTCGGTCAGCGGAAAAACCTGGATGGCCGTGCTGTCAAAAACGGTCAGGCCGATGCGTTCGCCGTCGAATTCGGCGGCCAGTTCCGAGAAGACGTCCACCACGGCGGCGTCGGCACTGCTCATGGAGCCCGAAACGTCGAGGCACAGCATGATGTCGCGGTTGTGCTGTTCCGGCCGGATGGTGGCCACCTCGGCGGGCCGTGCCGCCGCCACAGCCGTGGAAACCAGCAGGGACGCGCAGGCGAGCGCGGCCACTGCGAGCCAGCGGCGGTACCGCCGCACGGCTAACTGGTACTCCGGCAGCACGGTGAGCCGGTCCGCATGGGCCACCGGCCGGCGTCGTGCGTTGGCATTCCTGTCCGGCCGCAGGGCAGCCCATAGGGCAGCGCCGGCTGCCACGGCGGCCAGCGGCAGCAGCCACCACCACATCAGTTCCATGCCTGCACCGCCTTGCGTGCCGCGGCCGCGGAGCCAGCGACGGAGGGAAGGGGCTCGGGACCGAACTCGGCCGGATACAGCTGCCCGACGGCGGATGCGGCGGCCGGCAGCGGATGTTCCGCGAGGTCCTTCCGGGTCATGCGGGGCGCATCCACTCCGGTGGCGTCGCGGATGAATTTCCTCAGCAGGAGGCTGATTTCCTGGTGGGAGTCCCGGGCGCTCCGCTTTCCGGCGGCGGCGTCACGTTCCACGTCATCGATCCTCTGCAGGTACGCCGCCTTGAGTCCTGCCAGCTCCGTCAGGCGTGCAGGTCGGTGGCGGGCCTGCACGCCCAGTGGCTTGCGGGTGGCGGCAAACACGAACGCGTACCAGGCGGCAACCATCACCAGCAGTCCTGCACCGGCCCAGCCCCAGACGGGGGCATACTCCAGCGGTCCGTAGAACTCCGGTTCAGCCTGCACGTCGGTGCCTTTCCAGGAGGGCGAACAGGGCCGTCATCACGCCCCCGGTTCCGGCCACTTCGCCTTCCGTGATCCCGGCCTGGCGCAGCATGGCCCTGCGCCCGGCGTCCCGTTCTGCCACGGCGTTGGCATAGGCCGCGGCGACTGCCGGGTCCCGGGCAAGGTGCGCAAGAAGGGGGCGGGAACCGCTGACGCTGTAGGAATCAGGCAGGCCCTGCTCCGGCTGAAGGAGCGGGTCCCCAGGGGCCAGTCCTGCGTCCCGGACCGTGAGCCAGAGGACCTCGTGCTGGGCCCGAAGCCGGCGCAGCAACTGCCCCAAGGCCGGGCTGGCCGCAAGTTCGTCGGCAACGACGAACAGCAGGTTGCGCCCCTTCACCTTGCGCGCCACATGGTGGAGCTGGTCCTCGATCCTGCTGGGCGCAGCGTCCAAGGTAGCCGCCGAGTGCACCTGCCGCAGGAGGCGTTCCAGATGGGCCTCACCGCCTTTGGCGGGCAGTGACGTTGTGCCCCCGGAATCGCCGCACACCAGTCCCACCATGTCACCGTGCCGGTGGGCAAGGTACCCCATGACCCCCAGCGCCATCACAGCGATGTCCTTCTTGGTTTCCCCGCTGTAGGCTGCCGCGGCCATGTTGCGGCCCGAGTCCGTGACCAGGATGACGCTCTGCCGGCGGACCGCCACGTACCGTTTGATCAGCGGCGAGCCGTGCCGCGCCGACGCCTTCCAGTCGATGTCGCGGACTTCGTCGCCGGGAACGTAGGCACGGAGGTCATGGAAGTCCAGGCTGCGGCCGCGGAACACCGAGCCGTATTCGCCGTCGAGCATGCCGCGGGCCTTGCGGTGCGCGAAGATGGCCATGTTGGACTTCACCCGCTGCAGGAGGCTGGTCACGCCGGCCTAGGGGGTTTGGACGGCAGCGACGACGGCGTCAATCACCGTTTCCACCCGTACCTCTTCCGCCACAGCGTCAAAGTTCAGGATCAGGCGGTGGCGGAGGACCCGGTGGGCGAGCGTTCTGACGTCCTCTGGAATGACGTGATCCCTGCCGTTCAGCAGGGCGACGGCCCGCGCAGCCTGGCTGAAGGCGATGCTGGCCCGGGGGCTGGCACCGAACTCGATGAACCCGGCCAGCCGCGGGTCGATGTACTGCCCGGCGTTCCGGGTGACGAAGACCAGCCCCACGATGTAGTTGATGACGGCAGGGTCCACGTAGACGCGCCGGACGAGTTCCTGGACCGCCGTGACGGCCTCCAGCGAGGCTGCGGCGGGGGGCGCCTGCTCCGGCGTGTACACCCCCGCATCAATGCGCCGGATGATTTCCGCTTCCTCCGCCGGGGAGGGATAGTCCAGCACGTCCTTGAGCATAAACCGGTCCATCTGCGCCTCCGGCAACTGGTACGTGCCTTCCTGCTCGATGGGGTTCTGGGTGGCCAGGACAAGGAAGGGCGAGGGCAGCCGGTATTCCTGGCCGCCGATGGAGGTCTGGCGTTCCTGCATCGCTTCGAGCATGGCGCTCTGCGTTTTCGCGCTGGAACGGTTGATCTCGTCCAGGAGGACAATGTTGGCGTGCACCGGTCCCAGTTGGGTGATGAACGTGCCCTTGGCAGCGTCGTAAATCTGGGTTCCCACGATGTCGCTGGGCAGCAGGTCCGGGGTGCACTGGATCCGGCGGAACTCTGCGCTGACGGCTTCCGCCACCGTCTGCGCGGCGGTGGTCTTGGCAAGCCCGGGGACGCTTTCCAGGAGGATGTGGCCGCCGGTCAGCAGGCCAACCAGCAGTGATTCCCGCAGCCTTGCCTGCCCCACCACCTTGGCCTCGAAGCTTCTGGCGATGTTCGCCACAACCTGCTGCGCCCGGGCCAGTTCCGCGGGTTCAATTCTTGCGGACGCGCTGGTTGAAAGCACTCGGACTCCCCCTGGTGGCTGAACTGGGCTTTGCTGCCGGACCGGCTGCACTCCGCCGCCATCCTATCCAAGAACGGGGCTGCACTTTCGGCAATGGGGAGCCCTCCCCATCAAGGGCGCCCGGGTCTATCCTTTTGACATGAGCGAGCTTCCAGCCAGTTACAAGGAGTTTCTCGCCGACAAAAGCGAGATGTTCATCAGCACTGTCAGGCCTGTCCTGCTGCAGTCCGCGGCGGACAAGCTGCACGGGGTCCGGGTCATCTACAATCCCGGAGCCACAGGCCATCAGGCGCACTTGGACGAAAGCCTGCCGTACGGAGTGGTCATCGAGGACATCGACTGACTCCTCCGGCGCCGGGAAAGTCGCTTGGCAGGGGCCGCCATGGTCCGTGCCGGGCTGCAGCCGTTGCCGGCGGTGATGCGAAACCGCGCTGCCCGGCTACCCCCTGACGGCTCCGGACAAGGCAAAGGAACCGTCGGCGCCCCTGGCCACAATGACGTAGAGCACCAGCACCGGCAGGGAATACAGGATGGAGAACGCGGCCAGCTGGCCGTACGCAACAGCCCCGTGCTGTCCGAAGAAACTGAAGATGGATACCGCGGCGGGCTGCCGTGCCTCGGACAGGAGCAGCACGAACGGCACAAAGAAGTTGCCCCACGCCTGGATGAACACAAAGATGAACACCACGCCCAGCCCCTGCCTCATCAGCGGCAGCACGATGGTTCGGAGCGCAGCCATCCGCGTTGCACCGTCCACCCAGGCGGCTTCCTCTAGCGATGCCGGCACGCCGTCCATGAAGTTCTTGGTCATCCAGATGGCCATGGGCAGGGTGGTGGTGGCCATGAAGAAGATGGTGGCGGGCATCGAGTCGAGCAGCTCGAACTGGACGAAGAGGCCGTACACCGGGACCATGATGGCAGTGATGGGCAGGCATGTTCCGAAGAGGACGGTGTACATGAACGGCCGGTTGAACCGGGACTGGTAGCGGGAGAGCGGATAGGCCGCCAGGACGGCTGCAACCAGGGTCACGGCGGCCGTCCCCCCGGACAACACCACGCTGTTCCACAGTGGCCGGAACAGCAGTTCCGGGGTCAGGACGGCGGCGAAATTGTCCGCGCCGGCTTCGGCGGGAATCCTTAGTTCATGTCCGGCTTCGGCATCGAGGGACGCCAGGATGAGCCAGAGCAGCGGCAACAGGAAGCCGGCTCCGATCAGGAGCAGCACCACGTCAGCCGGAGTGCTGCCGGCCCGGCGCCGCTGCCGCCTTCCAGTGGTGGCCGGACGCGTGCGGGCTGTCCTGGCGGGAGCGCTCATGGATTCCGTTCCCGGAGCAGCCGGACGTACACCAGGCCGAAGACCGCGCCAATGAGGATAAGCACCGAGGCGACCGCTGTCCCGTAGCCAATGTCCCCGAATTTGAAGGCCTCCTGGTAGGCCAGGACAGGAAGCGTGGTGCTCGCGTTGGCCGGTCCACCGGCAGTCATCACCCACACCAGCGTGAACACCGCCAGCGTCTGCAGCGTGATCAGCATCAGGTTCGTGGTGATGCTTCCGCGGATCATCGGCAGCGTGATGAAGGCGAGCCGCTGCCAGCCGTGCGCGCCGTCCATCTGGGCCGCCTCTGTCACCTCGGCCGGAACATCGTTCAGGGCCGCACGGTACACCAGCATGGAAAACGCGGTTCCCCGCCACACGTTGGCGAGCGTTATGGCCACCATGGGAAAGGCGTAGAGCCAGTCCGGCCGGCCAAGCCCCAGGCTCCCCAGGAGCTGGTTCAGCGTCCCGTCGCCGCTGAAAAAGGCATAGGCGGCAAAGGCAGCAACGATCTCGGGAAGGACCCAGGCAGCCACCACCGTGGTGCCAACGACCGTGGACACCACCGGCCGGGCCCGGCGCATCAACACCGCCAGGGCGAGCCCCAGCAGGTTCTGGCCCAGTACCGCCGAACCACCGACAAACACCACCGTGAGGAAAAGCGAGAGCGGGAACACCGGGTCCGCCAGCAGCCGGCCGTAGTTGTCCAGCCCCACCCATAAGGGGTTGCGGGCGCTGCGCCCGGTCAGGCCGGCGTTGGTGAGGGACGCGTGGAAGGCCCAGAGCACGGGTCCGGCAAGAAAGACGAGGAGGAGCAGCACAGCAGGAAGGACCGGCAGGTATCGAAACAGTTGCCGTGCCGTGGCGGGTAGCTGCAACGGGCTACTTCCGGACGGTGTTGTCGCCGCCCACGATCCCGGCCACGGCGGCGTCGTACTCCGCCGCTGCCTCCTGGGGGGATTTGTTGCCGGTGATGACGGCTTCCGTGGCCTCCTGGACGGCCGCTGAAATCCGGGGGTAGTCAGCAGTTGCCGGCCGGTACCGGGTCACCGAGACAAGCTCGGATACATCCCTGACGAACGGGTTGGCATCCAGGTACTCCTTCTCGGCTGCCACGTCCTTCCGGACGGCAATCTGCGAGCTATCCACGGTGAAGGCCAACGAATTCTTCTTGTTGAGCGCCGTTGAGAGGAAGTTGAAAGCCAGTTCCGGTTCCTTCGTCCCCGCCCCGAGCGCCAGGGTCCAGCCGCCCGACATGCTCACGGCACCGGGCGCCTGGCCGTTTTGGGTGGGGAAAGGGGCCACGCCGATCTCCTGCTCGTAGCCGGGCCACTCGTAGGAACCGCCATCCTGCCAGAACGACGGCGCGTAGGAGCCTTCCACCGTGGCACCCATTTTGGCGTTCGGGAACCATTCACCGAAGACCTTTTTCCAGACATTCGCGTCCAGCGCTTCAGCCGGCGAAACCGCCAGTTGCTCTTCATACAGCGTTTCAAGGAATCCCAGCGAGTCCCGGAAACCGGCGGACCCAACCACCCATTTGCCGGCATCTTCGTCATACAGGGCAGACCCTGTCCCGTACAGCAGCTCGTAGAAGCTTTGCATCACAGAGCCCTCGCCGGTGCCCTTGCCCGCGTACATGTTGAACGGGATCACCGTGGGGTCGTTGGCCTTGATCTTCCGGGCGGTGTCCAGGATGTCCTGCCAGCTCCGCGGCTGCCAGGGAAGGCTGATCCCGGCATTTTCCAGGACCTTCCGGTTGTACCAAATGGCGCGGGTGTCCGTGCCCAGCGGCACCGCGTACGTCCCGCCGTCGTCCGCGCGCCCTGCCGCCTTGGCGCCGTCGTCGAACGTATCCCAGTCCGCCCAGCCCTCAAGGTGGCTGTCCAGCTTGAGGAGGTAACCGGCGTCCACGTCGGAGCGGACCTTGAAGGTGTCCTCGTAAAACACGTCCGGTGCCGTGGACGGCGACCGGAGGGCAAGCGCCAGTTTGGTGCCGTAGTCGTCGTCGTTCGCCTGGATGGGCTGCAGCTCGACCTTGACACCCTGGTTCGCCGCCTCGAACTCCTGCTTGGCGGCCTGGAGCATGGTATCCAGGGCGGTGAAGGAGTCAGTCTTCTGGTAAGCCACCTTCAGGGTCTTGGAAGCACCCGCCGGATCAGCCGGGTTGCACGCCGTGAGGACAATCATTGCCGAAGCGATGAGGGACATGGTCTTCAGCGACTGGCGACGCATGGTGCTCCATTCGGTCAATGGCTGCGGTCCCCGTTGTCAGCGGGCCCCCAGCCGCGGCAATAAGCAAATGCTAGATGGACGCCCTGACCCAGGCAAGGCACCGCCGGCGGCGCACCGGTCAACTCTCCAGGAGAAGCCGCTGGGCCCGGGGCGCCAGCGTATATTCCAGGACCAGGGAGGCCGCTCCGATGGCTCCGACGTCCTCTCCTACCCCGGTGCCCACCACCTCGATGGGATGGATGAGCCGGGTGTCGCTGTTGGCCTCGAGCAGCGCCGGAATCTTCTCGAGGTAACGTCCGGCCAGCCGGCTCCAGAAGGGCCCTCCGAACACCACGCGCTCAACGTCCAGCGTGTTGGTGACCACCGAGGCGGCACGCGCTACCCGCGCTGCGGACTTGTCGATGATGGCAAGGGCCTGTTCGTTTCCCTCGTCCGCAAGGTCGCACAGCCGGGAAAAGCTTTGCTGGATCTCCGCACCGCTGTTCCCGGACCGCGTGCCGTCCAAAATCCCGGCGGCCTCCGCTTCGGCCACCAACACCTGCGGGATGCAGGTGGACTTCACGCAGCCGCGCAGGCCGCAGTCGCAAGGGGGTCCGTCCGGGTCCACCACGATATGGCCGATCTCGCCGGCGTTTCCGGAAGTTCCCCGGACAACCTCGTCATTGAGGACAATGCCGCAGCCGATGCCGGTGCCCATGTACATGAAGACGAAGCTGCCGGAGCCGCTGGGGCCGCCGGCCCACGTTTCCGCGACGGCGGCGCTGGTGACGTCCTTGTCCATCAGGACGGAATAGCCCGTGGCTTCGGAAAGGGCGCTGCGCAGTTCCACCCGGTCCCAGCCGGGGAGCAGGGGCGGATCCACCACGGATCCGCTATCAAGGTCGATGGGGCCGGGAGCAGCGACGCCGAGTCCGGCGATCCTCTCCCGGTCCACGCCGGAGTCCTCCACCAACTGGGCGATTTCCTCAGCGATGGTGGAAATAACGGCCGACGGATCGTTGCCGCCGGGGGTTTTGATCCTCGAGTGCCGCACCACTGCGCCCACCAGATCCAGGACCACGAAGGTGGTGACAGCGGGATCCAGGTGGACACCCAGCGCGAACACACCGCCGGGGTTGAGCCGCAGGATGGTGCGCGGCTTGCCGGGTCCGCTGCCTTCCTTGCCCGCCTCCACGATGAGGTTCTGGTCAAGGAGGCGCCGGGAGATGTTGGAGATGGTCTGCGGTGAGAGGCCCACAATCTGGGCCAGCTCCACCCGGCTCAGCCCGGCGGAAGCCCTTCGGATGGCGTCCAGGATCACCGTGAGGTTGAAGTCCCCCATTTTGGGCAGGTTGGTTCCGCGCCTCGGTGAGGATTGGCGGATCTCAGTCACGGCTTCCCCTAAACGTCTTTGGCCACGTACTTGTGGTGATGCTTGAATCGTACGTTACGCGTGGTCACAGACCCATAGGGCGGGCACGACGGCGCGGCGCGGCAAGGGCGGTCCTCCCCCTGGGCGGAGTGGGGCCGGCCTGTTCGGCTTATCCATCGCCGCGGCGGGTGCTCAACGTCACCGTGAACTTGGGGTTCCTGCCTTTCACGGCGGTAGGCCCAACGTGCCGCTCCAGCGCGGGCAGGTAGGGCAGGTGGCGGTTGAAGACCGTCCACAGCTCGCCCCCGGGCGCGAGGACCCGTCCCGCTGCCTCAATCATCTTCAGGCCTGCTCCAGCATGGACCCCGGCGCCGACGTGGAACGGCGGGTTGAGCAGGACCAGATCCACGCTGCCTGCCGCCAGGCTGCTGAGGGCGTCATCCTGCAGGACGGTGATTCGGCCTTCCAGCCCGTTGGCTTGTGCCGTTGCCTGCGCGGAGGCCACTGCTGCGGCGGACTGGTCCGTGGCGGTCACTGCTGCCCCAGGGTGCTGCCGGGCGTACATGGCGGCAAGGATTCCCGTGCCGCAGCCCAGGTCGACGGCGTGCCGGGCCGCCTTCATGGCCGGGAGGAACGTCAGCAGGAACCTGGTACCGATGTCCAGTTTGGTGCCGGCGAACACTGCCCCATGGGCGGCGACGTCGAGGTCGAGCTCGGCGAGGTGTTCGACGACGGGATAGTTTCCCTTCCCGCCCCCTTGCGGACCGCATGCCAGGATCACGCGCGACTTCTGCCTGGCGAGCTGCGGCTGGACGGAAGAGAAGTGGCGTTCCAGCACGGCGTTCATGCCGAGTGACATGTGCTTGACCCGCCCGCCGGCCAGGAGCGTAACGTCCGGTGCCGCGTAGCGGGCCACCGCGGCGGCGATCTCGTCCAGCTCAGCCAGCGTCTTGGGCAACTGAAGCAGTACTGCCTGCGCCCCGGCCAGGAGTTCCGGGCCAAGCGGCAGCTGGGTGAACCCTGGCTCCCCGTCCGTGGAACCGGCGGGCATCCCCGCCGGGGCGGCCGGGAGCAGGCTGGCGCTACGGAGCCCGGCCGCGTTGAGCTGCAGGGCGCGCTCCCCGGTGATCAGGTCCTGGTGGACCCGTACGGAGCCCGGGTTGAGCGCGGCGATGGCCCCGAGCGTCAGCGCACCGTACCGGTCCCCGATGACGGCCACTGCGCTTCCGGAAGCCACCAGTCCCCCGGCTGCCTCAAGCAGGAGCCGGTCCGTGGCGTCCCACGCCTGCAGGTTGGGTGCTTCCACATCCGGCCTGCGCCGGAGTGCTGCAAAGAGATCCCCAAGACTGTTTGATGCCAACTGTTCCCGCTGCTTTCCGTTGTTCTGGTTGCACGTGCCGCTGCCCGGAACTGCTGCCGCTCATTCCAAAG
Organism: Paenarthrobacter sp. NEAU-H11; assembly: GCF_050573415.1. Lineage (NCBI taxonomy): Bacteria > Bacillati > Actinomycetota > Actinomycetes > Micrococcales > Micrococcaceae > Paenarthrobacter > Paenarthrobacter sp. NEAU-H11. Next base: position 130,094 of record NZ_JBNZGA010000008.1, read on the forward strand.
CCGTCCGCAGGCTTTCCCGGCGGTCCCGCCGGGCGCCACCCGGGCCGTCCCCGGCGTCGAGCCTTACATAGCCGGAGCCACGGCGCTGAAGGTGACAGGCAGCGGAGAACCCGGCCGGCCCGCACCAATGACGATGACGTCGGTTCGGGCAGAATTCACCTCCCCAATGATAGTCGCGCGAGGTATTCCGGCCTTAGTGTTGGCCCATGGAGACGGGAGGAGCACCATGACCACAGCTACCGGGAATGCATCGCGGCTCGCCAGGGCCCTGGCAGTAGTGCTTGGCACTGAAGAAATACCCCTGCGCCTCCGCGCTTGGGACGGTTCCGAGGCAGGGCCGGCGGGAGCGCCTGTCCTTGAGTTCCGATCCCGCCGCGCCCTGCGCCGGATCCTGTGGTCCCCGGGCCAGCTCGGCCTGAGCCGTGCCTATGTGGCTGGCGAGATCGACTCTCCCGGGGACATTTTCGCAGCGTTCGCGGCCCTGAGCTCGGCGGGCAAGTTCGCGGAGCCGGGTCCGTTCCGGCCGCTCACCGCCGGTGAAGTCTGGACGCTGCTGCGCACCGCGGTCCGGCTGGGCGCCCTGGGCCCCAACCCTGCACCACCGCCGGAGGAGGCAAGGGTGGCCCGGAGAGGTCCCCTGCACTCGCGCCGCCGTGACTCCGCAGCCATTTCGCACCACTATGACGTGGGCAACGACTTCTACGCCTTGGTGCTGGGACAGTCCATGGTCTACTCCTGCGCCGTGTGGCCCGACGACAGTGACCACCCGGAGCAACCGGATGCCGGGAGCCGGCTCGCCGACGGCCTGGACGCCGCGCAGGAGGCCAAGCTGGACCTGGTATGCCGCAAGCTTGGCCTCCTGCCGGGCATGCGCGTGCTGGATGTCGGCTGCGGCTGGGGCAGTTTTTCCCTGCATGCGGCCGGGAAGTACGGCGCAACCGTTGTGGGCGTGACGCTGTCCAAGGAACAGGCCATCCTGGCCCGGAAACGGGCCGCAGACGCCGGACTGACCGAACGGGTGGACATCCGGGTCCAGGATTACCGGGACATCGGGGACGGTCCGTTCGATGCCATCAGTTCGATCGGAATGTCCGAGCACGTTGGGCGGGAGCAGACCCCCGGTTACGCCGCTGCCTTGTTCGGCCTGCTCCGGCCGGGCGGGCGGCTGCTAAACCACGCGATCTCCTGGAATGCCGGTCCCACCAAACCCGATCCGAATTCCTTCATCCCCCGTTACGTGTTTCCGGACGGGGAGATGATCAGCCTCGGCCAGATGGTTTCCGCCCTGGAGGCAGCAGGCTTCGAGATCCTGGATGTGGAGGCACTGCGGCGCCACTACGCGTTGACCCTGCGCGCGTGGGTCCACAGGCTGGAGGCAAACTGGGACCAGGCTGCGAAACTCAGCGGCCTCGGAAGGGCCCGGGTCTGGCGGCTTTACATGGCTGCAAGCGCACTGGGTTTCGAAGGCGGCCTGACAGGCGTCAACCAGGTCCTGGTACAGCGGCCCGGCGGCGACGAACCGCCGCTGCGGCGCACAGCGTGGCTTTGACTGCCCTGGCAGTGGGGCGACACAGGATCGTGCCCCCGGAACCGGGCTCATAAGCAAAAGGGACGATCCCGTGGGGACCGTCCCTTTTGTGCCGGTGGAGCTGAGGGGACTCGAACCCCTGACCCCCTGCATGCCATGCAGGTGCGCTACCAGCTGCGCCACAGCCCCGGACTTTGCCGCTCCCGGTTTACCACCTCGAAGCAACCTGTTCAGCTTAATGCACTTTCGCCGCTCACGCCAATCGGCCTGGTCCGCCTTGCGGCCGCATCGGCTCCCGGCCGGGGCAGGTAAATCACACAAAAAAATCCGCCGGAATCGCAGTGATTCCGGCGGACCGTCCGGTGGAGCTGAGGGGACTCGAACCCCTGACCCCCTGCATGCCATGCAGGTGCGCTACCAGCTGCGCCACAGCCCCGAACTATTGCCGCTCCTTCAAGCTTTTCGGCTTTCCCCGAAGCAACTCAAATATCTTAGAACAGCAATTCCGAAAATTCCAAATCGGGCATATTCCGCGTGGTTCCGCGGATTTACTCGCTCTCGGACACAGCAACAGCCTTTACGGAGGTGTCGTCACCGAGCTGCAGGTCAACGACGGGGCAGTCCTTCCAGAGGCGCTCCAGGGCGTAGAAAACGCGGTCTTCCTCATGCTGGACATGGATCACAACGTCCGAGTAGTCCAGCAGTACCCAGCGGCCGCCGGAACGGCCTTCACGGCGGACAGGCCGCAGGTCCTGCTTGGCGAGCTCTTCCTCGATCCCGTCCACGATTGCGTTGACCTGCCGCTCGCTGGGTGCGGAGGCAATGAGGAAGACGTCGGCCAGGGCGAGCCGCTCGCTGACGTCCAGGGCAACGATATCCTGCGCAATCTTGTCCGCGGCTGCCTTGGCGGCGGCGCGGGCTATGGTGATGGATGATTCTGATGCAGTCACGTGACTCCTTGTTGGGTGGAAACTCTAAGTGGCGGAACGCGGCTCAGCGGGACATGCCGCTGATGATGAGGATGATGCCCGAGACCAGGGCCACGATTCCGAATGCCAGGATGCAGAACTGCAGGACCCTGTTCCGCTGCGCCCGGGCCAGTCCGGCCGTGGCAGCGTCCAGGGGCTCCAGGCCGTAGGCCGACCTGGCGGGGATCCGCGGGAGGTCCTCAAAGAGGTCCTCCGACTGGTTCGCGTCGGTCATCACGGGCCGCGGACGGGCAGCCGCCCGGGCTGCGGCTTCCGCCCTGGCAATGACGTGGGAGCGGCCCGAACCGGCATCGGGTGCGGCCGGACGCTGAGGGCCCGCAGGGCGCCGTTTCTTGGTTCCGGGCGCCGTAACCTTCGACCCCGGACGGGTGGTGACCGGGACATGTGAGGTTGCGGGCGGCTTCATGACCGGCCGGTCGATGCCGGGAACCTGCACGAACTCCAGCGGGGTGACCATGGCAAGGTTGCTGGCCGTCGATGGCGCCGGGCGCTGGCTTGCCGGGCCGGCCTGGTCCCCGGCGCCGGGTTCCCGCGCCGGGCTCTTGGCAGGATCCCTCGACGGCGCAACCGGGGCTCCGGCCTGCTCGGCCAGCTTCTGCTTGGCAATGGCGCGGCGGTTCAGGATGGCCGCACGTTCGGCCAGGGCGATCTGCTCCGCCAGGATCTCCGGGTCAACCGCTTCCGGGTCCAGGGAGGCGATGTGCTCCATCTTGGCGATCTGGTTCTTGGCCTGCTCGGCGAGCAGTGCCCGTGCCGCCAGGGCCTGTTCAACCGTCATGCCCGCAGGGGCTGCAGGACCCGGCTCCGCACCGGAGGGTTTCTTGCCGTCCTGGGCAGCCCGCTCCCCCGCGCCCCGGCCCTCCTGCACCTGAGCGGCGGCATCGGTCTGGACGGACGACGGCGGCACAACGGGGTTGGCCGCGGTCAGCGCCTGTTCCTTGAGCTGCTGCAGGCGGAGCTGGCGCCGGGTGGGTGGCCCTCCGGCAGAGAGCTGGCCCTCTTTTTCCTCCAGCTCCTTAAGGGTGCGCAGGGCTGCGCGGTCGCGCGCCCGGATCTGGGACGACCGTTGAGTGGAGGTTTGCTCGGACACAGCAGCAGCGGGCCCGGGGGCCGAAGGGGTGGCAGCAGGCGGGTTCGCGGCAGGGGAAAGCTGCTCCGTGCCGGCGGGCACGGGCTGTTGGGCATCCCTGGCCTTCCGGAGTTCCCGGCGGCTGCGGATGGGGGGCTGTTCCTGACTCATTGAGAACTCATTCAGTACTGGCTGGTTCACGTGCTTGGGAAGTTGGGACATCGCCGGCTTCCACGGCGTCGGCGTACAGGCCGTACTTGGCGATGTACTGGACAACGCCGTCCGGCACCAGGTACCAGACCGGGTTGTTCGCCGCCACGCGCGTGCGGCAGTCCGTGGAGGAGATGGCCATGGCCGGAACCTCAAGGAGGCTCACGTCAGCGCGTCCCATCCCGTCGAGGACATGGCCCGGCCTGGTGACTCCCACAAAGTGGGCGAGCGACCACAGTTCGTCGATGTCCTTCCAGGAAAGGATTTGTGCCAGTGCGTCCGCTCCGGTGATGAAGAACAGATCAGCGTCGGGACGCTGGGCGCGGAGGTCCCGGAGGGTGTCGATGGTGTAGGTGGGACCTGGCCGCTCAATGTCTACCCTGCTCACAGTGAAGCGCGGATTGGAGGCCGTCGCGATGACTGTCATGAGGTAGCGGTGCTCGGGCTCGCTGACGTGCTGGTGGGACTTCTGCCACGGCTGGCCGGTGGGGACGAAAACCACCTCGTCCAGGTCGAATTCCGCCGCCACTTCGCTGGCTGCGACCAAGTGGCCGTGATGGATGGGATCGAACGTCCCGCCCATCACGCCAAGCCGCAGCCTGCCGGTGGCACCCGAGCGGTGCAGGGCGCGGGAAATGTTAGCGGCCCTGCCCGTGATCGTGCTTGTTGGGGTGCTGGCGGTGCGGGTCCGCGTGCTCCTCGGTTGCTGCGTGGCGGTTGCCCAGGTTGGAGTAGGACAAGGTGATGAACATCAGCACCAGCAGGAGGGCGAAAATAACCACCCCGAAGACCCACGGCTCAGCCCACAGCGGCGCGAGTTCGTGTTCTCCGCCTTCGGCGACGGACGTGGCAATCTGCTGGAACAGCATTTTCTCCCCTTGGGCTCAAACTATTGTGGCAGCGGAAAGCTCCGCCGTTTCTGACTTCTGGTCTATGTTACCGTGCGCTACCCGCGCACCTGGCCCTCGCCCTGCACGATCCACTTCGTGGTAGTGAGCTCGGTCAGCCCCATGGGGCCCCGCGCGTGCAGCTTTTGGGTGGAAATGCCCACCTCGGCGCCGAGGCCAAGCTCCCCGCCGTCGGTGAACCGGGTGGAGGCATTCACGATGACGGCAGCAGAATCAACCTCGGCGATGAACCGTTCTGCGTTACGGAGATCGTTGGTGAGGATCGCCTCCGTGTGGCCCGTGGACCACGTACGGATGTGCTGCACGGCCTCGTCCAGGCTGTCCACCATGGCCACCGCGAGGTCCAGGTCCATGTACTCCGTGCCCCAGTCCTCCTCAGTGGCAGGTTCGGACTCGATGGAGGCGGGCAGGGCCGCGCGGACCCGCTCGTCGGCATGCAGCCGGACCCCTGCCTGGCGGAGCGCGGCTGCCACGGCAGGAAGAACGGGGGATCCCGAGTGGACCAGGAGCGTCTCCACCGTGTTGCAGACGCTGGGCCGCTGGGTCTTGGCGTTGAGGAGGATCTCGACTGCCATGTCCTCGCTGGCCGATTCATCGATGAAGATGTGCACGTTCCCTTCACCGGTCTCGATCACAGGCACGGCCGAGTTGACGACAACGGTCTGGATGAGCTCCCGGCCGCCGCGGGGAATCAGCACGTCCACCCTGCCGCGCGCCTTCATGAGGACGTTGGCACCTGCGCGGCCGTACTGGTCGACTGTCTGGACGGCGTCGGCAGGCAGGCCTACGGACTCCAGCGCTTCACGCAGTACCCGCACCAGCACCTCGTTGGTGGCTTGGGCGGCAGTGCCGCCGCGCAGGATCACGGCGTTGCCGCTCTTGAGTGCCAGCCCCGCAATGTCCACGGTGACGTTCGGCCGTGCTTCGTAGATTGCCGCCACCACACCCATGGGCACGTTCACCTGCCGGAGGCGCAGGCCGTTGGGAAGCGTCTGCCCGCGGACCACGTTACCCACGGGATCGGGAAGGTTGGCCAGGTTTTCCAAAGCTGCCACGAGTCCCGAGATGCGGGTTTCCGTCAGGGTAAGGCGGTCCAGCATGGCGGCGGAGGTGCCATTGGCTTTTCCTGCCGCCACGTCCATGGCGTTGGCCGTAAGAATGGCCCCGGCGTTCTCCTCCAAGGCTGCGCCGACGGTACGGAGGGCGCGGTCCTTCCAGGCCCGGTTTGCCATGGCCATACGGCGCGCGGCGTCACGGGAGCGGTCCGCAATGGCATGGACTGCTGCCTCAATATCGCCCGAAGACAGCGGGGAGTCAGCCGGCACCTGCGCCACGGATGAATTAGCCGGCTGCGCCTCGGTGGCGGCAGTATCTCCGGGATTTTCAGCAGTCGTGTTGTGGATCAGGGCCTCAGTCATGTTCCAAGTTTAGGCGAGCGGGAAGCTCAAACCAGCACCAGGTCATCAACGTGAACAACTTCGCGGTCATAGCCGCTGCCCAGCGCCTCACCCAGGTCCCTGGTGGACCGGCCAAGCATCTGCGGCAACTCCGCTGACGAATAGTTCACCAGTCCCCGCGCAACCACGGTGCCGTCGGCAGCTGCTATCTCGACGGCGTCGCCCGCTTCAAATTCACCGTGGACGGCGGAGATGCCTGCGGGAAGCAGCGAGGTGCGGTGGTGCCGCACAGCCTTGACGGCGCCTTCGTCCAGCACCAGCCGCCCTTGGACGGAGGCGACGTGCGCCAGCCACAGGAGGCGGACGGGCTTGCGGGCACCGTTGACCGTGAACCAGGTGCCCACGTCCTCGCCGTTAAGGGCAGCCGCCGCGTTAGGGGTGGAAGTGACAAGGGCATGGATGCCGGAGCCGGCTGCCATGGTGGCCGCTTCCACCTTGGTCAGCATCCCGCCGGTGCCCACGCCTGCCTTGCCGGGCTTCCCGATGGAGACGCCATCCAGGTCCGCGGGACCCGCAACGAGCGGGATCCGCTTCGCGCCAAGTGACGGCGGGCCATCGTAGAGGGAGTCGACGTCGGACAGCAGCACGAGCGCATCGGCCCGGACCAGGTGGGCAACGAGGGCAGCGAGCCGGTCGTTGTCACCGAAGCGGATTTCATGCGTGGCCACGGTGTCGTTTTCATTGACCACCGGCACCACGCCAAGGTTGAGCAGCCGATCCAGGGCGCGGAAGGCATTGGTGTGCTGGCTGCGCCGCATGAGGTCTTCGGCGGTGAGCAGCACCTGGCTGACCGTCACACCGTGCGCCCCGAAGGCCTGGGTGTAGCGGGCCATCAGGAGGCCCTGCCCCACGCTGGCAGCTGCCTGCTGGGTGGCAAGATCGCGGGGGCGCTTGGCAAGGCCCAGGGGTGCCAGGCCCGCGGCGATGGCACCGGAGGAGACCAGGATGATTTCGGTGCCGGTGTTGCGTTTGGCCGCCAACGCGTCAGCCAGGGCAGTCAGCGCCTCTTCCGAGATGCCGCCCTTGATGCTGGTCAGCGACGACGAGCCAACCTTCACCACGATCCTGCGGGCGCTGGCGAGCACGCTCCTGTCCACGGACCGCGCCAGCGGCACCGCAGCTGCAGCCCTAGAACTCATCGCCTGCGTCCAGTCCACTCTCCTTGAGCGGCTTGGCGACCCGGCGGCTGCTCACGGACTCGGTCCAGATGCCGGCCTTGCGCTCGGCTTCAAGTTCGGCGCGGGCGGCCGCCCTGGCGTCCTTGCGTTCCTGCTGCTCTTCACGTTTCTGTCCGCGCGTGGGGCGGTCGCCGATATCGGCAAACCGGACGTCGGTGCCGCGCGGCGAGGCCAGCAGTTCCGCACCGGCCATCATGGTGGGCTCCCAGTCGAAGACAACGCCGTCATCCTCGCCAATAACAACTGTGTCGCCGGGCTTGGCGCCCTGCTTGAACAGCTCCGTCTCCACGCCGAGCTTTGCCAGGCGGTCAGCGAGGTAGCCGATGGCTTCCTCGTTGGTGAAGTCCGTCTGCTTGACCCAGCGCACCGGCTTTTCGCCCAGCACGCGGAACAGCGGCTCAAGGCCCTTCTCTTCCCGGCGGATCCGGAAGCCTGCTTCATTGACCGCGCGGGGCTTGATGACAACGGGCTGCACCTTGGGCGGCGCAGCAGCCACCGCGTCCCGGGCCGCCTGGACGATTTCGGCCATGGCAAAGCCCAGCTGGCGGAGGCCCTCGTGGCTAGTTGCCGAGATTTCAAAGACCCGGTAGCCGCGGGATTCCAGTTCGGGGCGGACGAACTCGGCCATGTCCTTGCCGTCCGGCAGGTCCACCTTGTTCAGTGCCACCAGGCGGGGGCGGTGGTTCAGCGGAACCACTTCACCGTCCTGGCCCGCGTAGCTCATGTCCACGGCGTACTTTTCGAGTTCGGCCTCGATGACGGCCAGGTCCGAGAGGGGGTCCCGGTCAGCCTCCAGCGTGCCGCAGTCCAGGACATGGACCAGCGCCGCACACCGCTCCACATGGCGGAGGAAGTGGTGTCCGAGGCCCTTGCCCTCACTGGCGCCTTCAATCAGCCCCGGTACGTCTGCAATGGTGAAGCGGACATCCCCGGCCTGCACTACGCCCAGGTTGGGAATCAGGGTGGTGAACGGGTAGTCGGCGATCTTGGGCCGCGCCGCGGACATGGCGGCGATAAGGCTGGACTTGCCGGCGGACGGGAAACCCACCAGGGCAATATCCGCAATTGACTTCAGTTCCAGCACAATGTCGCTGGACTCGCCTTCGATGCCGAGGAGGGCAAAGCCGGGAGCGCGGCGCTTCTGCGAAGAGAGCGCGGCGTTGCCCAGGCCGCCGATGCCGCCCGCCGCCGCCACGTACTCGGTGCCTTCGCCCACGAGGTCGGCGAGGACGGTGCCGTCCTTGGACTTGACCACCGTGCCGTCCGGAACGGGCAGGATGAGCGTCTCGCCGTTCTTGCCGCCGCGCCAGTCCCCCATGCCCGGGCCGCCGTTGGTGGCGTGGCGGTGGGGCGCGTGGTGGTAGTCAAGGAGCGTGGTGGTCTGGTGGTCCACGCGAAGGATCACGTCGCCGCCGTTGCCGCCGTTGCCGCCGTCGGGACCACCCAGCGGCTTGAACTTCTCACGGTGGACGGAGACGCACCCGTGGCCGCCGGTACCGCCGGATACGTGCAGTACTACCCGGTCTACAAAGCTGGCCACGTGGATCTCCTCAGTGCTGTTTCCTGGACACCCAAGGGCGCCAAGACGATTGTAATGCGGTTAAAAGAACAGTGGAGCGGACCACATGGCCCGCTCCACCGCTTCAGAACTGGTTGTTACTCTGCAGCTGCAGCAGCAACGATGTTGACGACGCGACGACCGCGGCGGGTGCCGAATTCAACGGCGCCCGGGGTCAGGGCGAACAGGGTGTCGTCGCCGCCGCGGCCAACGCCGGCGCCCGGGTGGAAGTGGGTGCCGCGCTGGCGGACGATGATCTCGCCTGCGGAAACTACCTGGCCGCCGAAGCGCTTGACGCCGAGGTACTGTGCGTTGGAGTCACGACCGTTGCGAGTGGAGCTCGCGCCCTTTTTATGTGCCATCTGAAATGCCTGCCTCTAAATTCTGGGGAATCTGCTGAAAAACCTGAACAGTAACGGAAGGTTACTTGATACCAGTGATCTTGACCTTGGTCAGTTCCTGGCGGTGACCCTGGCGCTTCTTGTAACCGGTCTTGTTCTTGAACTTCTGGATCACAATCTTAGGACCACGGAGGTCCTGGAGGATCTCAGCCGTAACAGTTACCTTGGCCAGGTCAGCAGCGGCGGAGGTGACCTTGTCACCATCAACCAGGAGCAGTGCGGGCAGCTGAATGGTGCTGCCAGCTCCACCGGCGACGCGGTTCAGGGTAACGAAGTCTCCAACGGAAACCTTCTCTTGGCGGCCGCCTGCGCGGACAATCGCGTACACCACTTGGGAACTCACTTCTCTCGACGTTTATTACAAATTTGCGTGCGGAACCCGGTTCCATAATTGGTTGGGCTCTCGCTGTGCCTCAACGCCGTGGGGTCATAACCCAAGTGTTGGCGTAAGCACCGAAGATCTAGAATACGCTAGTTTTGGCTTCGGCCGCAAATGAGGCTGGTTCCGGCGGGTTGTCTGTGATAGGTACCACAACACATTTCCCTGGCCGGGGGGGTGCCCCACCATAGTACCGGCGCGGCGGCCGTCCGGACGTCAGGAATGAAGGCGCGGCGCGTCGAAAAATTCAACTTCCAGGCGGCAGGACTGCCTGAATGCCGTGGCCATGGCATCCTTCTCATGCGCCGGAGCGGTGCGCCCCGCACTGTCCACAATGGCAACCGCCCTGCGGGTGGCCGCGGCGAAGTCCTCATCCGCGTATGTGCGCAGCCACTCCGCGTAGGGATGGCCCGCCGGCTCCCCGGCAGCCACGAACTGTGCGTGGAGCGTTTTGCCCACCTCCGCGTACAGCCAGAAGCAGGGCAGGACGGCTGCCGCCAGCACGGCATAACTGCCCGACGCCGATGCCGCCACCAGGTGGTCCACGTAGGACTTGGTCACGGGTCCCAGCTGCGGCTCAACGGTCCGGGTACTGAGCCAGGAGCGGTGCAGTTCAGACTCGACCTCCAGGCATTGCGCGGCGGAACGTGCCCAGAAGAGTTGCTCTGCCTCGGTGGGGGCCAGGGCACTTGTCCGCGCGAGCACCCGTGAATAACCGTTGAGGTAGATGGCGTCCTGGGCCAGGTAGTAGCCAAACTGTTTCTCGGCCAGGTCGCCGGAGGCCAGGTCCCGGATAAACGCCAGGGAGTAGATGGCTTCCAGGTGCTCCTCCGCTTCAGCCCACAGCCGCGCCGCGAAGCTGCCTTCAGCAGGCTCCGGCTGAAGGTGGTGGAAGTGGTGGACTGGTCCGTTGCCCGTACCCACCTCCAGCGACTCCGAGGCCTCCAGCGCGCCGGACAGCCAGGGCTTGACCTCCCGGAGGGCTGCCTCCCAGTCCCCCAGCCGCACCTGGACTGTGGCCATGGCTGATGACAGTGAACAACCGGTGCCGTGGCTGTTCAGCGTTGCCACCCGCTTGCCCGGGACCACCACCACGTCCTGGCCAAGCGTGCCTGCAGTGTCGACAAGGGCGTCGGGGCATTCGTCCCCGGCCAGGTGTCCGCCCTTCACAAGCACCGTCGCCCCGGTGGCGGAAGAGAGCTCTCGGCCCTGTTCCAGGGCGCCTTCCCAGCTCTCCTGCACGTTCCCGCCCACCAGCATGGCAAGTTCAGCCAGGTTGGGCGTGATGAGGTGCGCCAGCGGCAGCAGCTCGCGAAGTGCGGCTTCGGCGGATTCCTGCAGGAGCCGGTCACCGCTGGTGGCCACCATGACAGGGTCCAAAACCACGACGCCGGGACGGACTTTTTCGAGCCACGCCCGGACAGCTTCGATCACCGCGACATCACCCAGCATCCCGATTTTCACGGCGTCGATGCTGATGTCCTCACTGAGCGCGTCAAGTTGCCGGGTGAGGAAGGCAGCAGGGGGTACGTGGACGCCGCGTACGCCGCGGGTGTTTTGTGCGGTGAGGGCAGTGATGGCGGCCATTCCGTAGCCGCCGTGGGCCGCGATGCTTTTCAGGTCCGCCTGGACGCCGGCTCCGCCGGACGGATCCGAGCCCGCGATCGAGAGGACCCGGGGCACGTGCCGCCGCTGGCCGGACTGTGCTGCAGGGGCAGGGGCGCCCTGAGGGGTGGCAGCGGGCAATTCGAGAGTTGAAGACAAGAGACATCCCTTCGCCGGTGCTAGCCGGACAGGTTCAACGGGTGTGGATCTCAGCCCGCTCTGTGCGCGGCACCCCGTGTCGGTTCACCAGCCTAGCTTTTTTGCGGTACGCAGGGCGAAGGTGACGCAGTGCGACTGGTGCGGCCTTAAATGCCGGATGCCCGGCCGTCCACACGTGGTGGGCGGCCGGGCATCCAGCGTGTCGCGTGCGGTGGCCTAGAGTTCCGAAGCGGGAACCCCGACACCCAGGATGATGGGCTCCGCGGCAGGCTTGGCGTTGCCTGGCGCAGGGGCACCTGCCTGGTCAGCTTCCGGCGCCTTTGCAGAGTGTGAATGCCCTGCCGCCGCGGCGGGGACATTCTCGTGCTGCTCGACGGAGGTCTCGTTGGCCGCACCCTGGGCGCGGCTGGCGCTGCGGTTGCGGCGCGCCCGGCGCGGGCGGGACTGTTCCAGGGTGTGGTCGGAATAGTCCTTTTCGCGCAGCGCATGGGCAGCCTGCAGCGGCTCAGGCCGGACCTGCGGCGACTCCGCCTGCGGTGCCTGGACGTGCTGCGGTGCCTGGACGTGCTGCGGTGCCCGGACCTGCTCCGGTTCCCGCTGCTCCTTTTCCGGCGCCCGCCGTTCGGGCTGACCGGCTGTGGCTTCCGCGGCAGGGGCAGGCTCACCGAGGTGGGCGAAGGCTTCGGCGAGCCGGTCCAGCGTCAGGGCCGGCTTCGGCTGCTGCTCCTCCGCGTGCTCCACGAACGGCAGGGCAACCTTCTCCCCGCCAAAGGTGAGGACGGCGGCAGGCCGGGAGGCGTCGCCGTCGTGCTTCTCAGGTTCCGCCGGCTGGACCTGCGGAGCCTGCCGGGCCGCGGCTACCTCATCGTCGTGCAGGTGGGCGGCGTGTGCTGCCGCAGCAATATTGGCAAGGGCAAGCCTGGTGGCTTCGGCCTTCGCGTGCCGCTCGGCGTCCGTGGGGTCGGGGTGGACCGTGTGCACGTGGAGGGCGGCTGCAGGAGCAGCGTCCACCTGCTGGCCGCCGCGGCCACGGCGGCGCTTCCGGTCAGGACGGACGCCGGGCTGGCTGCTGTCCCCGCGCTGGGCCTCAGCGCGGTGGCTTTCATTCCGGACATCCGGGCGGGCGTCCGAGCGCTGAACGTGGTGTTCGGCCGCCACGATATTGGCCCGGCGGTGCTCCACGGGGTCATCGTGGGTCACCACGCCGCGGCCGGCGCAGGCCTCGCACTGCTCGCCAAACACTTCAAGCAGCCCGGTGCCCATCCGCTTGCGGGTCATCTGCACCAGGCCAAGGGACGTGACTTCGGCAACCTGGTGCTTGGTGCGGTCCCGTCCCAGGCACTCCACCATCCGACGGAGGACGAGGTCGCGGTTCGATTCCAGGACCATGTCGATGAAGTCGATGACGATAATGCCGCCGATATCGCGCAGGCGGAGCTGGCGTACCACTTCCTCCGCAGCTTCCAGGTTGTTCTTGGTGACCGTCTCTTCAAGGTTGCCGCCGCTGCCGGTGAATTTGCCGGTGTTGACATCCACAACAGTCATGGCCTCGGTGCGGTCGATCACCAGCGAGCCGCCGGAGGGCAGGAAGACCTTCCGCTCCAGTGCCTTGTGGATCTGTTCGTCGATCCGCCATGCGCTGAAGATGTCCTGGTCCTTGGTCCACTTCTCGAGGCGCCCCACCAGATCGGGAGCAACGTAGGTGACGTAGGCCTCAATGGTGTCCCAGGCTTCCTCGCCGGAGACGATCAGCTTGGAGAAGTCCTCGTTGAAGACGTCGCGGACCACCTTGATGGTCAGGTCCGGTTCGCCGTACAGCAGTTCCGGAGCAAGGATCTTGGTGGACTTCGACTGGCTTTCGATGCCTTCCCACTGGGCCCGCAGCCGGTTGATGTCGTGGGTCAGCTCTTCCTCGGAGGCGCCTTCCGCAGCGGTCCGGACAATAACGCCGGCCTGCTCGGGGAGGCGGTCCTTGAGGATCCGCTTGAGGCGGTTGCGTTCGACGTCGGGCAGCTTGCGGGAGATGCCGGTCATGGAACCGCCGGGAACGAAGACCAGGTAGCGGCCCGGCAGTGAGATCTGGCTGGTCAGGCGCGCGCCCTTGTGGCCCACGGGGTCCTTGGTGACCTGCACCAGGACGGTGTCGCCGGACTTGAGCGCGTTTTCAATGCGGCGCTGCTTGCCCTCGAGGTTCACGGCCTCCCAGTTGACTTCGCCAGCGTACAGGACGGCGTTGCGGCCGCGTCCGATGTCCACGAAGGCTGCTTCCATGGACGGCAGCACGTTCTGGACCTTGCCCAGGTAGACGTTGCCGATCAGGGAATCCTGCTGGGTCTTGGAGACAAAGTGCTCGGCCAGGACGCCGTCTTCCAGGACGGCAATCTGGATTCTGTCATCGCGCTGGCGCACGATCATCTGGCGGTCCACGGACTCCCGGCGGGCCAGGAACTCGGCTTCGGTGATGACGGTGCGGCGGCGGCCCGTGTCGCGCGATTCGCGGCGGCGCTGCTTCTTGGCCTCCAGGCGGGTGGAGCCCTTGACGCTGGTGACCCGGTTGCTGACCGCGGGTTCTCCCACGGGGCGCGGGGCGCGGACGCGGGTCACCGTGTTGGGGGGATCGTCGTCTCCCCCGCCCGTCAGTTCAAGGTCCTGGTCGCCACGGCGGCGGCGGCGCCGACGGCGGGACGTCACGCCTTCGTCGGCCTGCCCGGCGGCTTCCTCGTCGGCGTCATCGGCAGCATCGGTCTCGGCATCGGAGCCTTCGGCGTCTTCGCCGTCACGCTCGCCAGTCCTGCTGCGGCCGCGGCGGCCGCGGCCTCGGCGCCTCCTGCGGTTACCGGCATCGTCCGAGTCGTCCTCGGTGTCCTCTTCTTCAGCTTCTTCCGTGGCGGCCGGCGCGGGCCGGACAACAGCGCTGAGATCCGGGGCCTGGAACAGGACGGAAGTGGCGGAACCTGGCTCCAAAAAGAGGGAGCCGAAAGGGCTTGCCGGGGCGGTGGAAGCGGCAGGGGCGGCTACGGGTTCCGCCGCAGCATCGCCCTGGGCCGCTGCCTCGGAGGCGGGCGGGCCCTGCACGGGAGTGCCGTTGTCCTGCCCGGCTGCGGAAGGCAGGACCGCAGGTTCCGGTGCTGCCGCTTCGGCTTCGGCTGCGGCGACTGCCGGGTCAGCAACGGCTGGAGCTTCCGCGGCAGGTGCGGCTTCGGCGGGTGCAGCTTCGGCGGGCGCAGCTTCGGCGGGCGCACTCTCTGCCTGCGCAGCCGCAGCCTCCACCGCCGGGGCGGAGGTCTTGCGGGTGGCAACCCGCCGGCGTCGGACGGGTTTTACGTCCTCCGCGGCGGCTTCAGAAGGCGCGCCGGCCGACGCAGCCTGCGCGCCGGCGTCGTCGCCGGCAGCGGCGGCTGCCTCCTCAGCGAAGGCCGGAAGCGGCTCAGCCGGGTCAACCTTCTTCCTGGAGCGGCTCCGGCGGACGGGTGCCTTCGCCTCAGCGGCGTCGGTAACCGGCACTGTGTTTACTGCGTTCGCGCCGGATTCGGCGGCGCTGGCCCCTGCCTGCACGGAATCTGCGCCCGCGGTGCCTGCCGCAACGTCTGTTTCGGCGATCAGGGCGTCACTGGCCTTGGGAGCGGCTTTCCGCCTGGTCCTCGTGGCCTTCTTCGGCTCGGCCTCGGCACCCGTGGCGGCGGCTTCATCATTAACGGCTGAAACTTGTTCATTATCCATATGTGGCAACACTCCTGCCCCTGACGTACCGCCACATCCGGCACCCATTGGGGCACATATTGTCAAAACCCGCAGGCGTTGACAGAAGTCAAGTGGATACCCCCAGGTTCGCACCGGCAGTGGGGTGCGGCAGCCCGTGGGGGCCGGCAGGATGTTCAAAAACCCGTTGTTCCACGTGTCACAACCAGGTGCCGCCCAATGGAGTTGCGGGAGGCCGGATTGACAAATCCAAAGCCTGCGCTGCTCATCATTGGCGGTCTTGCGAACAAGCCACCGGACCGGAATCCGAATGTGGATCGGGTTCCAGCCACGTTCATTCTCTCATACCCGGACTATTCCACGGCGGAAGAGGCGCTGCCTGTTCCCTCCCTGAAGGGTCTTTCCAGCCGCCGGCGTTACAATCGGGCAAGGAGCACCCGATGAAAAGGACGCCTTGCCAATGCCCAGCATTTCCCCCGTCAGCGGCACCCACGCGCCGGAACGGACTCTTGACCCGGACACCAGTGCGGCTGGAGCCCGCCCGCCCATGACCCGCGACCGGCCCCTCGGCTGGCTGCTGGTGGTCACCGGGGTGGTTGGCTGGCTCGCGTCCGGAGCACTGGTCCTGGAGAAGCTGGAGGTCCTCAAGGACCCTAACCACACCACGGTGTGCGATGTGAACCCTTGGATCTCCTGCGGCCAGGTGATGCAGACGTGGCAAAGCTCGCTGTTCGGCTTCCCCAACATGTTCATCGGCATCGTGGCGTTCGCCATCACCATCACGGTGGGAATGGCGCTGCTGGCCGGCGCCAACTTCGCCCGGTGGTACTGGCTTGGCCTGCAGGCCGGCGCCACGCTGGGCTTCGCGTTTGTGGTGTGGCTATGGTCGCAGGCGCTGTACGTCATCCACATCCTGTGCCCGTTCTGCATGATTGTGTGGGCGGCAATGATTCCGCTCTTCGTGTGGGTGACCATCCGGAACATCAGCGCGGGCGTGATCCCGGTACCTGCCAAGGCCGCCCGCATCCTGGGCGACTCCGGCTGGATCATCACCGCACTGCTCTACGTGGCCGTTATCGCCACCATCTTCTTCGCCTTTATCCAGGTTTTCGCCGGCACGTCAGGCTTCTAGGCCTGCGGACGGGAAAAGCCCCTGGTTCCGAAGAACCAGGGGCTTTTTGCTGTCCCCGGGCGGTCAGCCCTGGAACCAGATCTTGATCTCGCGCTCCGCGGAATCGGTGGAGTCGGAGCCGTGCACCAGGTTCTGCTGGACCTTCAGGCCCCAGTCACGGCCGAAGTCGCCGCGGATGGTGCCCGGGGCCGCCGTGGTGGGATCGGTGGTGCCGGCAAGGGAACGGAATCCCTCAATGACCCGGTGGCCCTCGAAGATCGCCGCAACAACGGGGCCGCTGAGCATGAATTCCACGAGGGGCTCGTAGAAGGGCTTGCCGACGTGCTCCTCATAGTGCTGCTCCAGGAGTTCGCGCGAGGCGTCGACCTTCTTGAGTTCGGCCAAGGTGTAGCCCTTGGCTTCGATCCGGGCCAGGATGGCGCCGGTGAGGTTGCGGGCGACGCCGTCGGGCTTGATCAGGACGAGGGTGCGCTCAGTGGTCACGACTGCTCCAATGCGTTGGGATGGGTTTCGGGGACAAGTCTACGGGGACTTTGCCTACGGGGACTGCGGCTGCTGCCCCGGTCCAGCCGCCTGGTCCGGGTGCGCCGCCTCCCACTCCGCCTGCGCGCGGGCGCGCTCCCCGGCCTCGCGGTCCAGCCGGATTCCGGTGCGGATGCCGTACCACCAGGCCGCTGCGAACAGGGCGCCGACCAGGAACATGGCGGGCTCGAAGATGCCGGTCAGGACCAGGACGAGCTGCAGGATCCAGCCCAGCCCGATGCCCCAGGGCCTGGTGAGGAACGCGCAGGCCACGATCATCACGACACTGAGCCCGATCCCCACACCGAGGATGAGGGCCGGCGGGAACTCCCCGCGGCGAAGTCCGAACACTGCCAGGGTGGCGAAGAACATGACGAAGGCTTCCAGCAGCAGCACGGTGGATGCGAACATCACCTTGGTGGAGCGGCGCTTCCTGGGCATGCCCGGGCGCCACTCACGCTGGGCTTTGGTCAGCTTGGGCACTCAGGCCTCCGTCTTTCCGAGCAGGATCCGGGCCTCGGCAACGAGGGTGATGGAGCCTGTCACCAGGACTCCCCCGGACAGGTCGTCGTTGGCTTCGGCGCGTTCCACTGCCCACTCAAGGGCGTCGTCGAGCTTCTCCGCGATGTGCACGTTGTCCTCGCCGAAGCCAAGCTCAACCGCGAGTTCGGCCAGTTCCGCGGCAGGGACTGCCCGCGGGGAGTTCGACTGGGTGAAGCAGAATTCCTCCGCGATCCCGCCCAGCGACTCCTTGAGCTGCCGGAGGATCTCCTCGGCGTCCTTTTCCTTCAGCACCCCCACTACCGGAACCAGCCTGGTGAAGTTGAAGGCTTCCTGCAGGGCGGCAGCCGACGCCTTGATGCCATCCGGGTTATGGGCTGCGTCCACAATGATGGTGGGCGCGGTCCGGACCACTTCAAGCCGGCCCGGCGACGTCACGTTGGCGAAGCCTTCCTGCAGCACGTCGAAGTCGAGTTCCTTTTCGCCCCCGAAGAATGCCTCGATCGCGGCCACGGCCACCGCGGCGTTCTGCGCCTGGTGCGCGCCGTGCAGCGGGACCAAGAGTTCGGGGTACCGGCCGGCGATGCCCTGGATGCTCACCATCTGCCCGCCCACCGCCACGGTCCGGGACTCAACGCCGAATTCCACGCCTTCGAAGCGGAACGGCACGCCCACGTCCTTTGCCTTCTCCAGCAGGACCTGGGCCGCGTCCAGGGGCTGGGCGGCGCTGATGAGGTAGCCGCCCGGCTTGATGATTCCCGCCTTCTCGTGGGCGATGTCCTCCGTGGTGTCGCCCAGGAGGTCCGTGTGGTCAAGGGAAATGGGCGTGATGACGGAGACCTGCCCGTCGCCCACGTTGGTGGCATCGGTGATCCCGCCCAGGCCCACCTCGATGACGGCCACGTTGACCGGCTGGTCCGCGAAGATTGCGAAGCCCAGGATGGTGAGGCATTCGAAGTAGGTGAGCCGGGGCTGGCCCTCGGCTTCAAGCTCGGAGTCCACGATCTCCAGGTAAGGACGGATTTCGTCCCAGATCCGGACGAACGTCTCGTCGGAAACCGGGTGGCCGTCGATGCTGATCCGCTCAGTGACCTTGGACAGGTGCGGGCTGGTGTACCGTCCGGTGCTGAGGCCATGGGCCCTCAGCACCGATTCGATCATGCGGGCGGTGGAGGTCTTGCCGTTGGTGCCGGTCACGTGGATGATCGGGAACGCCTTGTTGGGCTCCCCCAGCACGTCCATGGCGCGGAACAGGGGCGCGAGGCGCGGCTCCATCTTGTTTTCCGGCGCCCTGCCCAGCAGTTCGGCGTAGACGCTCTCTACGGAAAATTCGTCAGTCATGGATCAGGCCTCTACTTTTTCGACGGCGACGGCCGGCTCGGCGGCGTCCGAAGGTTCTGCCGCCAGGTCAACGGTGAGGGTCTCACCCTTGACCAGGTCGGCGTTGGCGAGCAGGGCGTCCACGACGTTCTGCCGGGCAGCCACGGTGGTCCGGATCCGGTCGCTGACGTTCAGCCCGGCGTCCTTGCGGGCCTGCTGGATGGCGCGGATCATGTCCCGGGCCAGTCCCTCTGCTTCCAGTTCCGGGGTGATCTCGGTGTTCAGGACCACAAAGCCGCCCCCGGGAAGGACAGCGGCTGCACGTGACCCGGCACCCTCTGCGGCTTCAGCCACGACGGTTTCCAGGACGTATTCCTGCGGCTCGAGCTCGAGACCGCCGGCGGTGACCACCCCGGCGTCGCTGACGGACCAGTCACCGGACTTGGAGCCCTTGATGGCCTGCTGGACGTTCTTGCCCAGGCGCGGGCCGGCAGCCCGTGCGTTGACCACGAGCTTCTGCTCGATGCCGAACTCCTCCGGGGAGGCGGCCTCGGCGTCGAGCAGGCGGACCGAGCGCAGGTTCAGTTCATCGGCGACGACGGCGGCAAAGCCTCCCAGCGCGCCAGCACCGGGTGCCACGACCGTAAGTTCCTGCAGCGGGAGGCGCACGCGCAGGTTCGCGGCCTTGCGCAGGGAGGACCCGGTGGAGCAGATCTGCTGTACGCGGTCCATCGCCTCGACCAGCCCCGGGTTGGCCGGGAACAGCCCGGCGTCCGGCCAGTCGGCCAGGTGCACGGAGCGCCCGCCCGTGAGCCCGCGCCAGATCTCCTCGGAAACCAGCGGCAGCAGGGATGCGGCTACGCGGGCGACGGTTTCCAGCGCGGTGTAGAGAGCGTCGAAGGCGTCGACGCTCTCGTCGAAGAACCGCTGCCGGCTCCGGCGGACGTACCAGTTGGTGAGCATGTCCAGGTAACTGCGCAGTTCGTCGCAGGCGCCGGAGATGTCATAGCTGTCCAGCTGGGCGGTCATATTGCGGACCAGCTCGCCGGTGTTGGCGAGCAGGTACTGGTCCAGGGTGTCGGCGTAGCCGTCATAGCGCAGCTTCGCGTCGTAGCCCGCCCCGCCATTGGCCGCGTTGGTGTAGAGCGTGAAGAAGCTGTACACGTTCCACAGCGGCAGGATGACCTGGCGGACGCCGTCGCGGATTCCCTGCTCGGTGACCACGAGGTTGCCGCCGCGGAGGATGGGGCTGGACATCAGGAACCAGCGCATGGCGTCCGAGCCGTCGCGGTCCAGGACCTCCGACACGTCCGGGTAGTTGCGCAGGCTCTTGGACATCTTCTGCCCGTCAGAGCCCAGCACGATGCCGTGGCTGATGACGTTGCGGAAGGCCGGCCGGTCGAACAGTGCCGTGGAGAGGATGTGCAGCATGTAGAACCAGCCGCGGGTCTGGCCGATGTACTCCACGATGAAGTCGGCGGGGTTGTGGGTGTCGAACCAGGCCTCGTTCTGGAACGGATAGTGCACCTGGCCGTAGGGCATGGAGCCGGAGTCGAACCAGACGTCCAGGACGTCCTCCACGCGGCGCATGACGGACTGGCCCTCTTCGGGAGTTCGGGGATCGTCCGGGTTGGGCCTGGTGAGTTCGTCGATGAACGGGCGGTGCAGGTCCACCTGGCCGTCTTTGTTCAGCGGCAGGCGGCCGAAGTCCGCCTCGATCTCGGCGAGCGAGCCGTAAACGTCCGTGCGGGGGTATTCGGGATCGGTGGACTGCCACACGGGGATGGGGCTGCCCCAGTAGCGGTTGCGGCTGATGGACCAGTCGCGGGCGTTCTCCAGCCACTTGCCGAACTGGCCGTCCTTGACGTTGCCCGGGATCCAGTTGATCTCCTGGTTCAGCTCGGACATGCGGTCCTTGAACTTGGTGACTTCCACGTACCAGGAGGAGACGGCACGGTAGATCAGCGGGTTGCGGCAGCGCCAGCAGTGCGGGTAGCTGTGCTCGTAGCTGGCCTGCTTGACCAGCCGGCCCTGGGCACGCAGCACCTGCGTGATGGGCTTGTTGGCCTCGAACACCTGCAGGCCCGCGATGTCGTGCAGGTCCCCGTGCTTGAACAGCGGCAGGAACCTGGCGCCTTCGTCCACGGAAAGGATCACCGGAATGCCGGCCTCCTCGCACACCTTCTGGTCATCCTCGCCGTAGGCAGGCGACTGGTGGACGATGCCGGTGCCGTCACTGGTGGTGACGTAGTCGGCAACCAGGATCCGCCAGGCGTTCTCCATGCCGTACTTTTCGTTGTCTGCGAAGTCCTGCCACAGCGGCTGGTACGCAAGCCCTTCGAGTTCCGTGCCGGTGTGGGTGGAAACCACTGCGGCCTGGGCAGCCTCGAAATCCTCATAGCCCAGGTCCTTGGCGTAGTTGCCCACCAGGTCGGCCGCCAACAGGAAGCTTCCCGTGACGGGCGCCTCCGCGGAGGCAGCCTTGATGCCGTTCGGGCCGGCAGGCAGCACAGCGTAGGTGATGGAAGGGCCGACGGCGAGCGCCGCGTTGGTGGGCAGCGTCCAGGGCGTGGTGGTCCAGGCGAGGGCCTGGACGCCGGCAAGCTGCCGGGACAGCTCCGAATCCCCCGCGGTGATGGGGAAGGTCACCGTGACCGTCTGGTCCTGCCGGTTCTTGTAGACGTCGTCGTCCATCCGCAGCTCATGGTTGGACAGCGGCGTCTCGTCCTTCCAGCAGTACGGAAGAACCCGGTAGCCGTTGTAGGTCAGGCCCTTTTCGTGCAGCTGCTTGAAGGCCCAGAGGACGGACTCCATGTACTCCACGTTGAGGGTCTTGTAGTCGTTGTCGAAGTCCACCCAGCGTGCCTGGCGGGTGACGTAATTGCGCCACTCGTCGGCGTACTTCATCACGGAGGCGCGGCAGGCGTCATTGAACTTGTCGATGCCCATGGCTTCGATCTGGGTCTTGTCCGTCATGCCCAACTGCTTCATGGCCTCAAGCTCGGCGGGCAGGCCGTGGGTGTCCCAGCCGAAACGGCGCTCCACGCGCTTGCCGCGCTGGGTCTGGTAGCGGCCCACCAGGTCCTTGGCGTAGCCGGTCAGCAGGTGCCCGTAGTGCGGCAGGCCGTTGGCGAAGGGCGGGCCGTCGTAGAAGACGAACTCGTTGCTGCCGGGCTCGCCGCCGGGAGCGTCCGCGCTGCGCTGGTCGATGCTGGCCTGGAAGGTGCCGTCCTGGTCCCAGTACTTCAGGATGCGCTCTTCGATCTCCGGAAACTTCACGGAGGCGGAAACAGCGGCACCGCCGCTGGACGACGCGCTGGCAGAAGTGGAGGCTGAGGCCTTGGGGTAATACGTCATGTCGACATCCTGGGTTGAGCTTGGCGAACTGCCGGCCTGCGCCGTGCTGTTCCGTTCAGGATGCGAGGACGGCTTGCCGTGTTGTCCGCCGGACCCCACGCTCACCGCGGTACCACCTCACTTACCGTCGCTGCGTGTTCCCCGAAGGGAACTGGCGCCACGACGGCCGCTCATTGACTGCTGTGACGGGCTTACCCGTCCGGTTCTACTGGCGCGTACCCCGTAACGGCAGTATGCGTGTTCTTCCGGAAGCTCACCGGTGATTGCCGGGTCGACGCTGCTCGTTCCAGTTTAGGGTCCCGGGCCTGCGGATGTCGAAACACCTTCTGGTTCCCGGCCGGTGCGCTTCCCGGTGGACTCTGGACGCGGGGCTCGGCAAGGGAAATACTTCAGTTATCACGGTCCACTGGGAGGGCACCATGAGCGGCGAGAACAAGATGACGGATGCGGGTCCGGTCGGGTTGATTGTTTCCATCCAAGATGCCCGTCGCGAAGATGCGGTCAACGGCCATCTTGCCTGGGGTGAATTGTTGTCGCCGCAACTGGTGGCCGTGCGGGGCAGCACCGCCTGGGCCCGCGATCCCTTGGCCCGCTTTGAGGTCCTGCTGGCTGCACCGGAGGACATACCGCTGGATGCCGGAGCTATCGAACGGATTAAACCGAGGCGGATTGAACTCATCCCGCCGACTGTCGAGGGCACCGAACGCGGCGCGTTGATCTGGCTTGCCCAGTTTTCCGCCTTCCCTGCCCCTTACGCGGAGACGCTCGGCCCGCAGGATCCTGCCGAAGAGGCGGGCCCCGATGCTACGCAAGTTCCGCCCGCCTGGGATGCCGCTGCGGTCCTGGGACCGGTAGCTGCACGCGAACAGGAGTTGCGCCAGAACCTGGTCCAGCCTTCCCCGGACTCCGGGGAAGGGGAATTCCGAATGTGGTGGTGCTTCATCTTCGGCGGCTGCTGATGCCTCCTATCACAGGCTCCGCCCGCCGCAACTGGAAGGAGGCCGGTGATATTGCGGCCCTTCTCCTGTGCTTCGCGCTGGAGCTGTTGCTGTCATGGGACAAAGTAGCGGCACCTTTTCCGGGCGGCGCCTGGCTGGTGCCCTGGCTGGTGCTGCTCCTCTACGCACCGTTGCCGTTCCGCCGGAAACGTCCGGTGGCGGTTTTCACCGTCACGGCTGCGGGCAGCGCAGCATTGAGCCTGCTTGTGCCCGGTTTCGTGCCGCTGTTCGGCGTCTGGCTGGCTCTCTACACGGTGGCCCTGCTGTGCCCGCGGATCCAGGCAGCGGCGGCGGCCGCGGCGGCGTGCGGACTGATTCTCCTGAACGTCCTGGTGGAGGTTGGCAGGTCCGGCGCCGGACAGGAGTGGGACGTGGCAACGGTAGGCGCCGTGGGCGGCGCCGTCATTACGCTGGCCGTCTTCGGGCTGGGCCGGTGGGTGGCCTGGAGTGTTAAACAACGACGCCGGGCGGCCCGTTATGCCGCTGAACGTGCCATCCGTGACGAACGCTCCCGCATCGCCCGCGAACTGCACGATGTAGTGGCTCATGCCGTGAGCCTCATGGTGCTACAGACCGCCGGCGCCGCACGCATCATGCAGGCAAACCCCCGGCAGGCCGCCGAGGCGCTCGAGAATGTTTCGTTGCTGGGGCAGCAGGCTGTGGTCGAACTGCGAAGGATGCTCGGGCTGCTCTACGATGGCGCTCCGGCCGCCTCCGCGGATTCCTGGGGGCAGGGCGGCGGACCCGATGCCCGGGACCTGCCGAGCATCTCCAGGCTGGAAGAATTGGTCAAGGAATCGGAGCGGGCTGGACTGGCCGTGGAGCTACACGTGACCGGGGCGCCCGTCCTCCTGGAGCCCGGCGTTGACCTGTCCGCCTACAGGGTGGTCCAGGAAGCCCTCACGAATGCGTCAAGATATTCGGCGGCAGGGCATGGCGCTACCGTATCGCTCCACTGGCAGGCCTCCGGCGTGCAGCTGGAAGTCCGCAACCGGTGCCTTCCGGGGGCATTGCACCACCCGCTGTCGAGCGGTCACGGGCTGGTCGGGATGGCTGAACGGGCAAAGGCAGCGGACGGCTGGGTAAAGACTGGCAGGCGCGGCGACGAGTTCGTGGTCCAGGCAGGATTTCCCCCCGGCGCCCCTTCGCGACGCGGGACCCCGGCGGTTCACGGTGGACGCTGAGGACCAGCGGCAGATCCGCGTCCTGCTCGTGGACGACGAACCCCTGGTCCGCGGCGGCCTTGCGATGCTTCTGGGAGCCGAGCCCGGCATTGTGGTGACGGCCGAGGCAGGAAACGGCCGCGAGGGTGTGGCTGCCGCCCGGTGCGGCATCGCGGACGTCGTGGTCATGGACCTGCGCATGCCGGTGCTCGACGGCGTTGCGGCGACGCGGGAACTGGCATCGGACGGTTTCGTACCGGGAAACAACGCCCTGCCAGTGCTGGTGCTGACCACCTTTGACGGGGACGAGCAGTTGTACGCGGCGCTGCGGGCGGGCGCCTCCGGATTCCTGCTCAAGAGCGCAGCGCCAGGCAGCCTTGCGGATGCGGTCCGGTCCCTGGCCCGGGGTGACGGCTGGCTTGATCCCGCCGTCACCCGAATGCTGATAACGCAGTTCGCCGGCAGGACACCGGA
The DNA here is from genome assembly GCF_050573415.1 of Paenarthrobacter sp. NEAU-H11. NCBI lineage: Bacteria > Bacillati > Actinomycetota > Actinomycetes > Micrococcales > Micrococcaceae > Paenarthrobacter > Paenarthrobacter sp. NEAU-H11. Next base: position 154,701 of record NZ_JBNZGA010000008.1, read on the forward strand.
TGTCCTTCCGGCCCCTGCGGAGCTGTCCCGGCTTACCCGGCGCGAGCGGGAAATCCTGGCCATCATCGCCACTGGCCTGAGCAATACCGAAATTGCCGCCGCGCTGTTCCTCAGCGAGGGGACCGTCAAAACCCATGTGGGGCGCATCTTCGCCAAGCTCGGGCTGCGGGACCGCGCCCAGGCCGTGGCCTTCGCCTATGAAAGCGGCCTGGTGCGGCCCCGACTTGGGCCGTAATCGGAAGGCACCTGCGGGGACAGGCCCGGTCTGACCGGGCCTGTCCCCGGCCATAGGGATTTCCGGGGCCATACCCCTCAGGAGGTACTGCACAAATAAGGCAGGAGCCCGACGATCCCTGCTTCCGGAAAGCGCAATGTTGAGGCATCGAAGGGGCCTCAACCGGAGGCCCCCGGGAGCCCTAAGGAGCAGTCATGAACAGCACAGCAGCCGCCAACCCAGAATTCACCGCACCGCCTGCACGGAAGAGGCGCCGCGTCATCCGGAAGACAGTGGCCACGGCGGCGGTCGCCACAGCCCTTGCGGGCGCCGGAGTCGCAGCAGCACAGGCGGACGGCCTGCTGGCACCGGGCGCCTCCACGTTCGTCAGCACGAACCTCTGGGGAGCATCCAGGATCTGCGTGACCAACTACGGCGCCAACTGGGGCAGCTTTACGCTGTACGCCAGCTTCGCCAATCCCGAACAGAACTGGGTGCCCGCCTACAGCACGCGCTGCCGCGATGCCTGGTGGTTCGGACAGAACGTCCGTGTCCAGAACACCGGGTACACGATGGAATACGCGTACCGGGCGTTTTGACCAGGCGTCAGGCCCCCTTCCGGATCAGTTTGTAGTTTGCTGCCTGCGCCACCGGGCGGACCACAATCTGGTCGAGGTTGATGTGGTGCGGAACGCTCACTGCGTACCGCACCACTCCGGCCACGTCACCTGCAGTGAGCGGCTTCTCCACCCCTTGGTAGACCTTGTCCGCGGCCTGCCGGTCACCGAGCCGGTTCAAAGCGAACTCCTCCGTCTGGACCAGCCCCGGTGCCACCTCGATGACCCGGACGTTGTGCTCGGCTTCCTCCAGCCGAAGGGCCACGGTCAGGGCGTGCTGGGCGAATTTCGCCGCGTTGTACCCGCCGCCGCCCTCATAGGCTGCCAGCCCCGCCGTGGAGGTCAGGTTGAGCACCGTCCCTTCGCCGGAGGCGCGCAGCATCGGCAGGAACGCCCGGGTGAGCTTCATGGTGCCCAGCACGTTGACCCGGTACATCCACTCCCAGTCCTCCGTGTCGGCTGCTGCGATGGTATCGGCGCCCCTGGCACCGCCGGCGATGTTGATCAGCGTGTCGATGCCGCCCGCTTCGGCCACCTCCGCCACAAGCCGGGACACGTCGTCGTCCTCGGAAATGTCGGCGGGGACTGCGACGGCGCCGGTCTCCTGCGCCAGGGCGGCGAGGCGATCCGCGCGGCGGGCGACCGCAAACACGGTCCAACCCTCCGCCGCGAGGGCACGGACGGTGGCCTCTCCGATTCCGCTGCTTGCGCCGGTCACCAATGCTGCTTTTTTCTGCGAAATGTCAGTCATGGCACCACCCTAACCGGGGCTGCCGAACGGGCGCCTCCCGATGAGTCGGCGGATGAACCGCAGCTCACGGGGTGCCTCATGGACGCAGGGCGGGCGGAAGCGGCGGGACATGAAACAATTGGCAGATGGCTGAAGACAAACAGGGTACAGACACGCCCACCACCGCCCCCATCAACGTTCCGGACAAGCCGGCCCTCGAGGGCCTCGAAGCTGCGCTCACGCAGCGCTGGCTGGCCGAGGGGACCTACAAGTTCAATCGGGAGACCACCCGGGACCAGGTCTACTCGATTGACACTCCCCCGCCCACCGCTTCCGGTTCACTGCACGTGGGGCACATGTTCTCCTACACGCAGACTGACGTGCTGGCGCGCTACCAGCGCATGACCGGAAAGAACGTCTTTTACCCGATGGGCTGGGACGACAACGGCCTGCCCACCGAGCGCCGGGTCCAGAACTTCTACGGCGTCCGCTGCGACCCCTCCATCCCGTACAACCCTGACTACCGGCCGCCGGCGCAGCCGGCGAAGAACCAGCGGGACTTCGACGTCGTCTCCCGAAGGAACTTCATCGAGCTCTGCGAAGAGCTGGCGGTTGAGGACGAGAAGGTCTTCGAAAACCTCTTCCAGACACTGGGCCTGTCCGTCGACTGGGAGCTGACATACCGGACCATCGACGACAACTCGCGGGCGGTCTCGCAGCGCGCGTTCCTGGCCAACCTGGCGGCGGGCGACGCCTACATGGCCGAGGCACCCACCCTTTGGGACGTAACCTTCCGTACCGCAGTGGCCCAGGCCGAACTCGAAGACCGCGAGGTCCCCGGAGCCTACTACCGCTACCCGTTCTTCACCGAGGACGGACAGAAGATCCACATTGAGACCACCCGTCCCGAACTGCTGGCTGCCTGCGCCGCACTGGTGGCAAATCCCGACGACGAACGGTACCAGCCGCTGTTCGGCAAGAAGGTCACGTCGCCCGTCTTCGGCGTCGAGGTTGAGGTGAAGGCGCACCCGCTCGCCAAGGCGGACAAGGGCTCCGGCATCGCCATGGTGTGTACGTTCGGTGACCTGACCGACGTCACCTGGTGGCGCGAACTGCAGCTGCCCACCCGCGCCATCGTTGGCCGGGACGGCCGGATCGTCAGCGAGGCTCCCGAGTGGATCACCACCGATGCCGGCCGCGAGGCCTTCGCCGCGATTGCCGGCAAGACAGTCTTCAGCGCCAAGGAAGAAGTGGTGAAGCTCCTCACCGCCGCAGACCTGCTTGAGGGCGAGCCCAAGAAGATCATGCATCCCGTGAACTTCTACGAAAAGGGCGACAAGCCCCTGGAAGTGGTCACGTCCCGGCAGTGGTACATCCGCAACGGTGGACGCGACGAGGACCGCAGGGAGCGGCTCATCGCACGGGGCCGGGAGATCGACTTCCATCCTGCCTTCATGCGTTCCCGCTACGAGAACTGGATTTCCGGCCTGAACGGTGACTGGCTGGTTTCCCGCCAGCGCTTCTTCGGCGTGCCCATCCCCGTCTGGTACCCCCTGGACGCCGACGGCAACCCGGACTACGACTCCCCCATCGTGCCCTCCGACGGGCAGCTGCCGGTGGACCCGGCAGCGGACGCCGCTCCCGGCTTCGACGAAAGCCAGCGCGATGTTCCCGGCGGCTTCACCGGTGACGCGGACATCCTGGACACCTGGGCCACGTCCTCCCTGACTCCAAAGATCGTGGGCGGCTGGAAGCGCGACGAAGACCTCTTCGCCAAGGTCTTCCCCTTTGACGTCCGGCCTCAGGGCCACGACATCATCCGGACCTGGCTGTTCTCCTCGGTGGTGCGCGCGGACGCCTTGGAAAACAGCGCGCCGTGGAAGCACGCCGCCATCTCCGGTTGGATCCTGGACCCGGACCGCAAGAAGATGTCCAAGTCCAAGGGCAACGTGGTGGTACCCACCGATGTGCTGGAGGAATACGGCTCGGACGCTGTCCGGTACTGGGCCGCTTCGGCCAAGCTCGGTGCGGACACAGCCTACGAGATCGCCCAGATGAAGATCGGCCGGCGCCTGGCCATCAAGCTGCTCAATGCGTCCAAGTTCGTCCTGAACCTGGGCGCCACGGAGGACTCGGTGCTGTCCGCTGATCTCTCCGTCCTCACCAATCCGCTCGATCGGGCGGTCCTGGCACAGCTCGCCGACGTTGTGGCCCAGTCCACGAAGGCCTTCGAGAACTACGACTACGCACGGGCGCTGCAGATCACGGAAAGCTTCTTCTGGCAGTTCACCGACGACTACGTGGAGCTCATCAAGGACAGGGCCTACGGGGCTGCGGGCGAAGCCGAACAGGCCTCGGTGCTGGCAGCCCTCGCCACCACCCTGGACGCCCTGCTGCGGCTCTTCGCGCCGTTCCTGCCGTTCGCCACTGAAGAGGTGTGGAGCTGGTGGCGCAAGGGCTCGGTCCACCGCGCCGCGTGGCCGGCCGCCCTGGCGGTGCCGGGCGGCGACACCACCATGCTCGCAACGGTTGGTGTTGCCCTCAGCGGTGTCCGCAAGGCCAAATCCGAGGCGAAGGTGAAGCAGCGCACGGAAGTCCTGACTGCGACCATCACGGCTCCAGCTGGACTCGCAGGGCAACTGAATGCCGGCCTGGCCGACTTGAAGGCAGCCTCCAATGCCCGCGAAATTTCAATAGTGGTGGGCGAGGGCGAGCTGGCTGTCACCGGTGTGGAACTGGCCGTCACGGAGGAGCCGGCGAAAGCATAGCCGCAGCCTTGGGCCCTGTTTTCGGGCAAAGGGGAAGCCCCATCAGCGTTTTGCCGTTGGTGGGGCTTCGACTTTTCGGCCATCCGGTGACGTCTTGATGGTCTGGCAGAATCCGCCGATCTTCAGGTCTTCCTACGTTCGTCACTTGTAGCTTGCATCCTGACTTTGCCGATGGCTGCGTCGAATGCATATCACTGAATCTTTGGTTTCTGCGTCCCACTTCTTTCGAAGTGGGTAAGAACTATTGTTGTCCCGGCTACCGCGATGCGCAAGAGCCCCGGCTGAACTACAAACGAGTAGTTCAGCCGGGGCTCTGGACGCTCCCGCCGGGGCTTCCGGAGGGGCCGGGCCTAGTTGAATTCCGGACGTTCGGTCCTGCTCCGCTTCAATTCGAAGAAGTGCGGGTAGGAAGCAATCGCGGTGGTGGCATCCCACAGCTTGCCGGCTTCCTCGCCCCGCGGGATCCGGGTGAGCACGGGACCGAAGAATGCCGTGCCGTTGAAGGCCACAACCGGCGTTCCAACGTCCTGGCCCACCCGCGAGATGCCTTCCTCGTGGCTGGCCCGGAGCTGGCGGTCGTAGGCGTCGGTAGCGGCGGCTCCGGCCAGTGAAGCGGGAAGGCCGCATTCAGCAAGTGCTTTGGCGATCACCAGGTCGCGGTCCTTTTCGCCCTGTTCATGGATCAACGAGCCCATGGCGTCGTAGAGTGGCTTGACAGTGCCCCTGCCGTGTTCCTCCTGGGCCGCGATGATCACCCGGACCATACCCCAGGCGTTGTCCATCGATTCGCGGTAGGCAGGTTCCAGGTCCCGGCCTTCGTTAAGGACGGCCAGGCTCATCACGTGCCACTCCGTCCCGATGTCGCGGACGCCCTCCACTTCGCCTATCCAGCGCGAGGTGATCCAGGCGAACGGGCACAGCGGATCGAACCAGAAGTCGGCCGTGTTCTTAGCGGGCTCAGTCATAGGGAATTCCTTCGCTGGTCTCAGTGGCGCGGGGCAGCCACGACGTGTAAGGGCTCGGCGCTGTGCCGGGAAGTCAGGCAGACTTACGGCGCTTGGCGACGTGGGGAACGATGGTCGGTTCCGCACCCCTCAGCACGACGTCCTCGGTGATGATCACGCTGGCAACGTCTTCGCGGCTGGGGAGATCGAACATGACAGGAAGCAGCACTTCCTCCATGATGGCCCGCAGCCCCCGGGCGCCGGTGCCGCGCTCCAGCGCCTGCTCCGCAATGGCGTCAAGGGCTGTGTCGTCAAACACCAGTTCCACGCCGTCAATCTGGAACATCTTCTGGTACTGCTTCACAAGGGCGTTCTTGGGTGTGGACAGGATCTGGATCAGGGCATCGCGGTCCAGGTTGGAGACGGTGGTGATCACGGGAAGCCGGCCGATGAACTCGGGGATCAGGCCGAATTTCAGCAGGTCCTCGGGCATCACTTCACCGTAGGAATCCACCTTCTTGCTGGCCTCGTTCAGGGGGGCGCCGAAGCCTATGCCCTTCCGTCCGGACCGCGACCCGATGATCTCTTCCAGGCCGGCAAAGGCGCCCGCCACGATAAAGAGGACGTTTGTGGTGTCAATCTGGATGAATTCCTGGTGCGGGTGCTTCCGGCCGCCCTGCGGCGGGACGGAGGCAACCGTGCCTTCCAGGATCTTCAGGAGCGCCTGCTGGACGCCTTCGCCGGATACGTCGCGGGTGATGGAGGGGTTCTCGCTCTTGCGGGAAATCTTGTCGATCTCATCAATGTAGATGATGCCCTGCTCAGCCTTCTTCACGTCGTAGTCGGCGGCCTGGATGAGCTTGAGGAGGATGTTCTCCACGTCTTCACCGACGTACCCGGCCTCGGTCAGGGCCGTGGCGTCAGCTACGGCGAAGGGAACGTTCAGGCGGCGGGCGAGGGTCTGGGCGAGGTAGGTCTTGCCACAGCCGGTGGGGCCGATGAGCAGGATGTTGGATTTGGCAATCTCGACGTCGTCGTGGTGGCCGCCGTCGGCAAGGCTTCCGGATTTAGGGGCGTGGCCGGCCTGGATCCGCTTGTAGTGGTTGTAGACGGCTACGGCGAGGGAACGCTTGGCAGGCTCCTGGCCAATGACGTACTCCTGCAGGAAATCGAAGATCTCGCGCGGTTTGGGAAGTTCGAAGCTTCCCAGGTCAGCAACTTCCGCGAGCTCCTCTTCAATGATCTCGTTGCAGAGCTCAATGCATTCATCGCAGATGTAGACACCGGGCCCGGCTATGAGCTTGCGCACCTGCTTTTGGCTCTTTCCGCAGAAAGAGCACTTCAGCAGATCCGTGCTCTCGCCAATCCGAGCCATATGTGAACCCCTTAGTATCCTGCTGCCAGGCAGCCTTGCTCCGTTGCTGGAATCTCCACCCGGCCTGCACGGACCGGTTGTGACACCATCCACTCTAGGTCACATTCGCTTCCCAGGGTGGAAGGAAAAGGCCGGTGGAGCCAAATGATTGGCCCCACCGGCCCATTACTTTACCGTTACCGGCTGATCGCCTGCGGTTTGATCTTCCGTGAATCCAGGACCTGGTCGATCAGGCCGTACGTCTGCGCTTCTGCCGCGGTGAGGATCTTGTCGCGCTCGATGTCGTTGTTGACCTGCTCTGACGTCCGTCCCGAGTGGTGGGCGAGCGTGTCTTCCAGCCAGGAGCGCATCCGCATGACTTCGGCCGCCTGGATCTCCAGGTCTGAGGCCTGTCCGCCCTGGCCGCCGGACAGTGCCGGCTGGTGGATCAGGACGCGGGCGTTCGGGAGGGCCAGGCGCTTTCCGGGAGTACCTGCCGCCAGCAGTACGGCCGCGGCGCTTGCGGCCTGGCCGAGGCAGACCGTCTGGATCTCGGGGCGGATGTACTGCATGGTGTCGTAGATGGCCGTCATGGCGGTAAAAGAGCCGCCGGGCGAGTTGATGTAGAGGGTGATGTCGCGGTCCGGGTCAGTGGACTCGAGGACCAGCAGCTGGGCCATGACGTCATCGGCAGAGGCGTCATCCACCTGCACACCAAGGAAGATAATGCGGTCTTCGAAGAGCTTGGTGTAGGGGTCCTGGCGCTTGAAGCCGTACGGAGTGCGTTCCTCGAACTGGGGCAGGACGTAACGGCTGGTCGGAAGGTTACCGGCAGTCGATCCGAAGTTGTAGGTCATTTTTGTTGCTCCTGATCTAAGTTTTCTCTGTGCCGGATTACTGTTCGGACGCTGACTCGCCGGACGACCCGTTGGCTGTTCCGCCGCCACCGGATACAGAGCCGGCGTGGGCGGCGATCTTGTCGAAGAAGCCGTACTCCAGGGCCTCGGTTGCCGTGAACCACTTGTCCCGGTCGTTGTCCTTGAGGATGGTCTCGACAGTCTGGCCGGTCTGCTCGGCCGTCAGTTCCGCCATGACCTTCTTCATGTGCAGGATGAGCTCGGCCTGGATCTTGATGTCCGAGGCGGTGCCGCCGATGCCGCCGGAGGGCTGGTGCATCAGGACGCGGGCGTTGGGGGTGGCGTAGCGCTTGCCCTTGGTGCCGGAAGACAGCAGGAACTGTCCCATCGAGGCGGCCAGGCCGGTGGCTACCGTGACGACGTCGTTGGGGATGAACTGCATGGTGTCGTAGATGGCCATGCCTGCCGTCACCGAGCCGCCCGGGGAGTTGATGTAGAGGTAGATGTCCTTGTCCGGGTTCTCGGCGGACAGCAGGAGCAGCTGCGAGCAGATGGCGTTGGCGTTGTCGTCACGCACCTCTGAGCCCAGCCAGATGATCCGCTCTTTCAGGAGACGGTTGTAGATGTAGTTGTCCTGGGCTGCGGGATCGACAGTAGCCATCCGGGGGGACTCTGCGTGCTGTGACATGTGTACTTACCTCTCGCTGGTGACGGTGACATCACTGAAAATCACTACTTGGACACTAACCGGTTTCAGCGGTGTTTTGTTCGCGCATCCGCGGCTGTTCGCTGACGGCGCACGATCGGCAGGGCCGGTGCGACGCAGCAGGATCCAACGCAAACGGCCCCCGGATCCAATGATCCGGGGGCCGTCCACTCAGTGGCTCTTAGGCCTGGGCTTTGGCCTCTGCCGTGTCTTCCTCGACGGCTGCCTCGGCGGTCTCAGCCTCGGCCTCGACAGCTTCGGCTGCGGGAGCTTCCTCTTCGCCGCCGGGACGGACGAAGTCGCTCAGGTCCACGGACTTGCCCTCGGTGTCGGTGACCTCAGCCTGGCCCAGGACGACGGCCAGCGCCTTGCGGCGGCGGACCTCGGAAACCATCATGGGAACCTGGCCGCTCTGGTCGATGATCTGGGCGAACTGGTTCGGGTCCATGCCGTACTGGCTGGCGGTGGTCACGATGTAGTCGATCAGCTCGTTCTGGCTGACGTTGACTTCTTCCTTCTCGGCAATGGCGTCGAGGATGATTTCGTTCTGGAAGGCGCGGGCCGTGTTGGCACGAACCTCTTCGCGGTGCTCCTCGGTGTCGTGCTCGCCTTCACCGTGCCCGCTGCCCTCCTTGAAGTGGGCCTCGAGCTGCTCTTCAACGACGGAGTCCGGAACGGGAACCTCAACGAGCTCAACGAGCTTGTCCAGGACCTTGTCGCGGGCCTCGACGCCCTGCTCCACAACCTTGGAGTCTGCGGCCTGCTTGGCCAGGTCTTCGCGCAGTTCGGCGAGGGTGTCGAACTCGGAAGCCAGCTGGGCGAAGTCATCGTTTGCCTCGGGGAGTTCGCGCTCCTTGACGGCCTTGACGACGACCTTGACCTGGGCGGCTTCGCCGGCGTGGTCGCCGCCCACCAGAGTGGTGTCGAAGATGGCGTCTTCCTCGGCGCTGAGCCCGGTGACGGCTTCGTCGAGCCCGTCGAGCATGGTGCCGGCACCCACCTGGTAGGACAGGCCGGAAGCGGAGTCAACCTCTTCGCCGTCGATGCTGGCGGTGATGTCGATGGTGAGGAAATCGCCGTCCGCGGCGGGGCGGTCCACGGACTTGAGCGTGCCGAAGCGGCCGCGCAGTTCGTCGAGGGCCTTGTCCACATCCTCGTCGGAGGACTCGGCCGCAGCAACTTCAACCTTGATGCCGGAGTAGTCCGGGAGCTCGATCTCCGGGCGGACGTCCACCTCGGCAGCGAACTTCAGTCCGCCGTCCGTTGCGGAGGGGTCCGGGACCTCGGTGATCTCAACCTCGGGGCGGCTCAGGGGGCGGATGCCGGATTCCTGCACAGCGGCCTGGTACCAGCCGTTGAGGCCTTCGTTGATGGCAGTCTCCAGGACGTAGCCGCGGCCGACGCGCTGGTCGATGAGCTTGGCGGGGACTTTGCCCTTACGGAAGCCCGGGACCTGGATCTGCGAAGCAACGGTCTTGTAGGCCGAGTCGATGCTGGGCTTCAATTCCTCAAAGGGGACCTCAACATTGAGCTTGACCCGCGTGGGGGTGAGGTTCTCGACAGCGCTCTTCACGGTCTAAGTACTCCTGGGATTGTGGGATGGGTTTCTGCAAACGCAATGTTTTGTCCAGGCCGAGTGGTCCGGGCCGCAGAGTCGGGGTGACAGGATTTGAACCTGCGACTTCCTGCTCCCAAAGCAGGCGCTCTAGCCAAGCTGAGCTACACCCCGTTAGTGCACAGGCAAGTCTACGGTGATCCGCGCCCAGTTTGCACATTTGACACGTAGCCCATGGATTAGGTTTAGTTGTATCCGGCTTGAACAGCCAGCCCGGAGTTGCAGGCCTGCTAATATTGCAGATGCAGTTCTTCCGGGGACGTAGCTTAATGGTAAAGCCTCAGTCTTCCAAACTGATTACGCGGGTTCGATTCCCGTCGTCCCCTCCAAACAGACAGGCCCCTCCGAAGAGGGGCCTGTCTTTTTAATCCGTTGGGGCCCCAGCTCCGGCAAGCCATCGTGGGGGCTTTGCCGGCAGCCCCCGTTCACGCCTGCTGCTGGCAGAAGGGGCACCAATAGAGTTTGCGCCCCGCCAGTTCAGCAATCAGCACCGTGGTGCCGCAGACCCGGCACGGCATCCCGTCCCGCTTGTAGACGTAATGGGCATTGTCCCGCGCGGGGAAGGTCCCGTTTTTCAAGGCGGCGGCGGTTGCCTTGCCGTGTTCCGACCAGTACCGGGGCGTTGTGGTGATGATGCGGCCGTCGGCAACGCCGTCGTTCATGACGGTCACGACGTCGCGCCACAACTTGCGTGCCTCGGCGTCGGGCAGTGCGGTTCCCGGCAGCCAGGGATCGATACGCCGGCGGAAAAGGACCTCGGCGCGGTAGACGTTGCCGACGCCGGCGATGATCTTTTGGTCCATCAGGAGTGCAGCCACCGGAGTTTTCCGGCCCTGCAAATTGGCCGCGAACCGTCCGGCGTCGCCCCGCAGGTTCCGCAGCGGGTCCGGCCCCAGCCGGGCGAGGACGGCGTCAGCCTCTGCCGCGGTAATCGCCTCGCAGGTGGTGGCACCCCTCAGGTCGGCCCACCCGTTGCTGCTGGCCAGCCTGACCCTCACGGCCCCCACGGGGTCCGGCGGACCGGCATAGGCGCTGCCTCCGTTCGTGCCGGCGCCGTCGCCGTCGTTCGCGTCCGGGAACGTCTCCCGCTCCCCCACCCGGCGCGGGGCACCGATGCTGGAGGAGCCGGCGAACGTGCTGTCGCCGCCAAAACTCCAGGCACCGTACAGGCCCAGATGCACATGCAGCACCAAGGTGTTGTCGAAGTGCAGGAACAGGTGCTTGCCGTGCGCCTCGGCCACGAGCAGGGTGCGCCCGTCCAGGAGCGCGGCGCCTCCGCTGAACCGGCCCTGCGGGCTGGACACAGTGAGCCGCCGGCCGCCGAATACGTCCCCGAACTGCCGCGCCAGGCGGCGGACGGAATGCCCTTCGGGCACTACTCGATGACCTCGCCGGTTGCTTCGTAGGCGGCGATCTTGCCGATGCGGCGGACGTGGCGCTCGTCATTGCTGAAGGGCTCGGTCAGGAAGGCCTCGACCAGCCGGGTCGCTTCCTCCACCGTGTGCTGGCGGCCGCCGACGGCCACGACATTGGCGTCATTGTGCTCGCGGGCGAGTGTGGCGGTCGAGTGGTTCCAGGCCAGGGCAGCCCTGACGCCCTTGACCTTGTTGGCGGCGATCTGCTCCCCGTTGCCCGAGCCGCCCAACACGATGCCCAGGGCGTGGATGCCTGCCTGCTGGTCGGCAACCACGGCAAGGGCGGCATTGATGCAGAAAGAGGGGTAGTCGTCCTGGGCGTCGTAGGCCTTGGGGCCGTGGTCCACCACCTCATAGCCCTTGGCTGTCAGGTGGGACACCAGGTGGGCGCTCAGTTCCATGCCCGCATGGTCGGTGGCGATGTGGACCCGCGGGAAGGCAGGGGATGATGTCACGAGCAGAATCCGTTCGGTTGGGGGCGCAGGCAGCCGGCCGGGACGGCGCAGGCCAGGGTCAGGACAACACGGTCAAGAATACTAGGACTCCGGCTGGCCGGGAGTCGGCGCCGCCCCGCCGCCGGGCCGGGCCCTTTCAGCAACCCGCGTCAGTACCTCGGCCAGCCTCGCCGCCGAGGCAGTACTGCCCCCGCTCACCGCGAGGCGCTGGCCGTCGGTTTTGCTGACGACGACGGCGGGACCGCTGCTGACGAGCATGGCGGCAGTGCCGCCGTGGTGCCGGTAGCCCCACCCCCCATAGTCTGCGGCCTTCACCTCGGCGGCGGTAGCGCCCGAGATGGCTCCGGCCGGGACGTTCATGACCGGAACGATGCCGGCCAGCAGGACTTTCAGGCCGCGGCGGTCGGCTTTGATGCGCGCGAACAGGAACGCCGCGCCCGTCGCCGCGAGGAGCACGAGGAGCGCGCCGAGCCAGGGCACGGCAACGGCGATGAGGGCAGACGGAAGCAGCGATGCGATGGCGATCATGACGAATACCGAACTGCGGGCATGGACCCAGAGCCGGATGTCGTCCCGTGTCAGGTCGGGGTCAGCCTCCCTCGCGATGGCCAGTTGAAGGGCCCGGTCGTCGTCCGGTGACCACTGCTGGTCCGCTTTGAAGGTAAAGGCAACAATCACGCCGAGCGACAGGGCCGCCCCGCTTCCGAGTGCCAGGACGGTCATGTCCACATGGGATTCACGGGCGTCCGCCAGCCCTGCCTGTCCCACGATGCCGGCAGCGAGGGCGCTGGTGACGAAGAGCGTGAAGAACATCCCGGCGCCCATCATGATCCGGCGCATCAGCACGGGCCTGCTGACGGGCACGGCCTGAAAGAGGACCAGCCAGCCGCCGGCCAGGATCATTAAGGCTCCTGCCGTGACGTAGGCGCCGAAGGGCGCGAAGGAGGCGCCGCCGTCGTCCGTCCACCGGATGGCGAGCGGCTCCGGAAGGTCCGGCCGGATCAGGAAGGCGCACACCACGAAGGCCGCCGCCACCAGCAGCGGGAACCCCACCACAAACCGAAGGGCTTTCGTGTCCATCGACTCCATGAACTTTCCCATGATTTAACGCTACTCCCACGGCCGGCCGGCGGCCTTCCGCCTCACGCGGCAGCCATCCCGGGCCGTGCTACTTGCCAAGGCTGGCGGAATGCAAGAATGAACAATGCCGCCGCTGGGCACGCCAGCAGGCAGACGCAACCTTTCTGGAGGCCCCACTTTGCCAGGTATGAATCTGACGCGAGCTGAAGCCAGCGAACGTGCCGAACTGATCGCCGTCGAATCCTATGACGTCAGCCTGGACCTGACCCGGGGCGGAGAGGTCTTTGGCAGCACCACCACGGTGAAGTTCAGCGCGACGCCAGGGTCCTCAACATTCATAGACGCAATCACACGCGCGGTGCACAGCGTCACCCTGAACGGCAAGAGCCTTGATCCGGCCACAGTGGCGGACGGCGTCAGGATCCAGCTCCCGGATCTCAAGGAACACAACGAACTCACGGTGGTGGCCGATGCCCCTTATATGAACACCGGCGAGGGACTCCACCGCTTCGTGGACCCGGTGGACAACGAGGTCTACCTCTACACGCAGTTCGAGGTTCCTGATTCGCGCAGGATGTTCGCCGTCTTCGAGCAGCCGGACCTGAAGGCAACCTTCACGTTCACCGTCACGGCCCCCTCCCACTGGGACGTCATCTCGAACTCGCCCACACCGGCGCCCGTGGAAACCACCGCCGCGGACGACGGCGGTGCCCGCTCCGTGTGGGCCTTCTCCCCCACTCCCCGGCTCTCCTCCTACGTCACTGCGCTGGTTGCCGGCCCCTACCAGTCGGTGCGCAGCGAGGTGGCCAGCTCGGACGGCCGCGTCATCCCGCTCGGCGTCTTCGCCCGGAAGTCCCTGATGCAGTACCTGGACGCGGACAACATCTTCGAACTCACCCGGCAGGGCTTTGAGTTCTTCGAGGCGCAGTTCGGCTGCCCCTACCCGTTCGAGAAGTACGACCAGCTCTTTGTGCCCGAGTTCAACGCCGGCGCCATGGAAAACGCCGGCGCGGTGACCATCCTGGAGGGCTACGTCTTCCGGGGCAAAGTCACCGACGCGCAGGTGGAACGCCGGGCCATCACCGTCCTCCACGAACTCGCGCATATGTGGTTCGGCGACCTGGTGACGATGCGCTGGTGGAACGACCTGTGGCTCAACGAGTCCTTCGCCGAGTACATGTCCCACCTGGCAGCCGTCGAGGCGACGAAGTTCACCAGCGCCTGGACCACGTTCGCGTCCGTCGAGAAGTCCTGGGCCTACCGCCAGGACCAGCTGCCCACGACGCACCCCATTTTCGCCGAGATCAACGACCTGCAGGACGTGGAGGTCAACTTCGACGGCATCACCTACGCCAAGGGCGCTTCGGTGCTCCGCCAGCTGGTGGCGTGGGTGGGCCCGGACCAGTTCATGGCCGGCGTGCGCGAGTACTTCGCCAAGCATTCCTGGCAGAACACCGAGCTGGGCGACCTGCTGGTGGAACTGGAGAAGGCCAGCGGCCGCGACCTGGATGACTGGGGGCGGCAGTGGCTGGAAACCGCCGGCGTCAACACCCTGAAGCCGGAGCTCGAGGTTGACGGCGACGGCCGGCTCACGTCCTTCGCCATCGTGCAGTCCGCCGTGGACGATTGGCCCACCATCCGCCCGCACCGGCTCGCCGTGGGGTTCTACAACCTTAACGACGCCGGCAAGCTGGAGCGGGTGCACCGCGAGGAACTGGATGTCGACGGCGGGCGGACCGAAGTTCCGGCGCTGGTGGGGCTGGTCCGGCCGGACCTGGTCCTGGTCAATGACGACGACCTCGCCTACGCCAAGGTGCGGCTGGACGAAAAGTCGCTTGCGACGGCGACCGCCCACCTGAAGGACTTCAGCCAGAGCCTGCCGCGGACGCTCGTGTGGAACTCGGCCTGGGACGCTGCCCGGGACGGCGAAACCCCGGCACGGCGGTACGTGGAGCTGATCCTGGCCAACGTGGCCGCCGAATCCGATTCCTCGGTGATCCTGGTCCAGCTCCGCCAGCTTGCCACCACCCTGAACTTCTACGTGGCCGAGGAACACCGCGAGGCGACTGCGGTGGCTGCGGCGGACCGGCTGTGGGACCTGGCGTCCCAGGTGCCGGGCGGCTCGGACGCGCAGCTGCAGTTCGTGAAGTCGTTTGCGCTGCTGGCCGGCAGCGCCCCCCAGTTGGACAAGGTGGCGGGCCTCCTGGACGGCTCCCTGGTCCTGGACGGGCTGGGTGTTGACCAGGACCTGCGCTGGGAGCTGGTCGCGTCACTTGTGGTGGGCGGACGCCTCGGCCAGGACGGCATCGACGCGGAACTTGCGCGGGACAATACCTCCAGCGGCCAGAATGCCGCTGCCCTTGCCAAGGCCGCCATCCCCACGGCGGAGGCGAAGGCAGCCGCCTGGGATTCCATTGTGGTCAAGGGCGAGCTCTCCAATGCACTGCAGGGCTCCGCGGTCACCGGCTTCATGCGCGTGCTGGACCGGTCCCTGCTGGAGCCCTACGCCGAAAAGTACTTCGAGGCAGTGCCGCGGATCGTCGAAACCCGCACCCACGCACTGGCCCAGCAGATCGTCGTCGGACTCTACCCTGCGCTGCTGACCAGCCAGGCAACCGTGGACCGGACTGACGGCTTCCTGGCGGCGCTTCCGCCCGCAAGCGCCGCGCTGCGGCGCATGATGCTGGAAAACCGCGACGGCGTTGCCCGGGCACTGCGGGCGCGCGCTGCGGATGTCCTTCCCGGCGAAGCTGTGCCTGCATCATGAGCCTGCACGAGCACCGCTATGAGCTGACGGTCCGGTGGACGGGCAACTCGGGCAGCGGGACGGCGTCCTACCGCGGCTACTCACGCGACCACGACATCCTTATTCCGGGGCTCCCTGTCCTCAAGGGCTCCGCGGACCCCACCTTCCACGGAGACCGGGAGCGGTACAACCCGGAGCAGCTGCTCCTGGCGGCACTTGCCCAGTGCCATATGCTCTCTTTCCTGCACGTGGCGGTAAAGCACGGCGTGGTGGTCACGGACTACCGGGACGAGGCCTTCGGGCTGATGACCCTGAACCGGGACGGCAGCGGCCAGTTTGAACGCGTGACGCTTCGGCCGCACGTGACCGTGGCCGATGCGGCGCAGGTGGAGCTGGCCGGCCAGCTTCACCACGAGGCGAACCAGCTGTGCTTCATCGCCCGCAGCGTGAACTTCCCGGTGGAGCATGAACCGGTGACAGTGGCGGCTTAGGACGGCAGCCTGGCGGCGAGGCGCGCCTCGGTTCCGGGGGACAGCCCGGCCTTCCGGGGCCTGTCCAGCCCTCGCGCCCGCTCGTCCCGCAAGGTGTCCTGCAGCGTCTCCCGCCACGGCCGCAGCTGCAGCCCGGCAGCGACGGCTGCCCGGTTGCTCCGCGCCATGAAGCCCTCATGCCCGGGCGGGAGCCAAAGCGGCAGCGAGTCCGGGCCTGCCCAGTAGTTGACGCCCTGGTTCGCAAGCCACTCTTCTTCCGCCGGAAGAACCTCGCCGTCGTGGCCGGCGGTTTCCCTGGCGGCGGCAAGATACGTTCCGAAGGCCACCTGCCCGCCCAGGGCGTTCAACGCTCCGGCCACGCCCTTCCCGGCCGCCCGGAGGATCCAGGCAGCAAGATCGCGGACGTCGATGACCTGGGTCGGATAGTCGACGGCGGGAACCACCACCGGCTTGTTGTTCCTGGCGAAGCGGGCCGGCCAGTAGCCGTAGCGGTCCGAGCTGTCCCCCGGGCCGCCGATCAGGCCGGCACGGCAGAGGTGGGCTTTTCCGCCTGCCGCTTTGAGGGTGGCGGCCTCGATGGCCGCCTTCGACTCGCCGTAGTTCTCCGGAGTGGAGGGAGTTCCCGGCGCCAGGGGCTGCAGGAGCGCTGCATCCTCAGTTTCGTTTGCATGAGAGGCGTCGGCGTAGACGGAGCAACTGGAGACGAACGTCCAGTGCGCTGCCCGGTGTGCGAGGGCGTCCAGGGCTTCGGCGGCGGGGACGGGATCCCGGGCCACGTCCACCACCTCGTCCCACTCCCCCTCGGCGCCCGCGTAGGCGTCCGCGCCCAGTGAACGGTCCTCCCTCAGCCACGTGGTTCCCGCTGGCGGGGCCGCCGCGGAACCTCGGGCAAGGCAGGTGACGTCGTGTCCCGCCGCCACCGCCTGGCGGGCAATTTCTGCGGACAGGAAGGCTGTTCCGCCGAGGACAAGAATGCGCATGTTCA
Source organism: Paenarthrobacter sp. NEAU-H11 (assembly GCF_050573415.1). Classification (NCBI taxonomy): domain Bacteria; kingdom Bacillati; phylum Actinomycetota; class Actinomycetes; order Micrococcales; family Micrococcaceae; genus Paenarthrobacter; species Paenarthrobacter sp. NEAU-H11. The sequence goes on from NZ_JBNZGA010000008.1 coordinate 171,678, forward strand.
GACGCTACGGCGATAGTGTTGAGGAAGAACAGAGCCTTCCGCGCCGGGCGTAACCGGCGCTGCGGCATCCCTTCCCGGCGCAGCCGAAGAACAGCAGGAGTACTTCCCCCTTATGGTCAGCACGTTGTCGATCCTTCCGTCCACCGCCAGCCAGCCGGACGGCATCAGCGTCACGGGCATCGTGATCAGCCTCGGCGTCGGCGTCGCCATCTGGCTGGTGGCCACGTTCGTGATTTCCCGGATCACCAGGCGCGTGGCGGCAGGCAGTAACTTCTTCAAGAAACCCACCTTCAAATGGGCCGCCCCGGCGTTTAGGGCCCTGGACCACGAGCGGCGCGTCCAGCGCGCGGAAACCATCGGCTCGCTGCTGAACAGCGTGGTTGGCGTGCTCGTGGTGATCATCACGGGCATGTACGTCCTGCAGAACCTGGACATCAACATCGCACCGCTCCTGACGAGCGTCGGCATCCTGGGTGTGGCCATCGGCTTCGGTGCCCAGCAGCTGATCCGCGACTTCCTGGCCGGGATCTTTATTACCATTGAAGACCAGTACGGCATCGGCGACGTGATCGAAACCAGCGAGGTTGTTGGCGTGGTGGAGTCCATGGGCCTGCGCATCACGCGCGTCCGCTCGGACGACGGCGCTATCTGGTACCTGCGCAACGGCGAGATCCTGCGCGTCGGCAACCGTTCGCAAGGCAACTATGTGCCGCTGCACGAGTCGGAGGACGGCACTACGGACCAGGGCACGGATCATGCCGAACCCAAGAAGACTGACCAGAAGGCCGGAGACTAGGAATGACAATCCCGAGCGATCCCCAGCGGCCGCAGCTGATGCAGAACGATCCGTTCAGCAAGCCCGGCTACACCGACAACTTCTACGATGCCGTGGGCGGGCATGAAACCTTCGTGAAGCTGATCGACGTCTTCTACGACGGAGTGGCAACCGATCCGCTCCTCCGCCCCATGTATCCGGAAGAGGACCTGGCGCCGGCGAAGCGCAGGTTCCTGATGTTCCTGGAACAGTACTGGGGCGGGCCCACCACCTACGGCGAGGAGCGCGGCCATCCCCGGCTCCGCATGCGGCACATGCCGTTCAAGGTGACGCCCGAGGCCAAGGACCGCTGGCTCTTCCACATGCGTGCCGCTGTGGATGCCCTGGAACTGCCGCCGCTCTACGAGGGAACGCTGTGGGACTACATGGAGCGTGCCGCGCTGTCCATGGTGAACAGCCCCGGCTGATGTTGCCCTAACCGCCGTTAGAGCAGCGCGCTTCCGGTCCGCGCGAGCACGTGGCCGCGGGTGCCTGTAAGCCGGAACCAGCGCCCTGCCCGGTAGAGCTTCTGGTCGCCGTCGGCCAGGAACCCCAGGGCCAGGGCGGCGAAAGCGGCTCCGGCCGGCAGGCCGGAGTCGTCCAGTTCCCTGCCCCAGACGGCGGCACGGGCGTTGTTGACGATCAGCGCCCCCGGCTTGTCAGGGACGATTCCCGCCACTTCCGCGATTCCTGCTTCTGCGGCTTTCCGCAGCGCGGCATCGCTGCGTGAACCCATCAGCTCCCACCCGCTCCGCGGGGCGCCCACCCCGGTCCAGGACTCGGTGACGGTGGACGGCGGAACCGGCAGCTCGACGTCGTCCGCCCCCGCCCGCGCCAGGCGGTCCAGGACGGCGGACAAGGACACTGTCACGTCCGTCGCCGAAGGTTCCGCGAGGGCCATGGTCCGCAGCCCCAGAATGGTGGGAGTCGATTCACCCAGCAGCCTCGGCCGCAGCACGCAGACGTACGCGGCGAGGACGGAACCTGCAGCCTGAAGCCTGATGGCGCCGTCGTCAATTGATTTGGCCCGCGTAGCGAAAGTCTTCAGGTCAGCGAGATCCTGGGGATCGGCGAAGCGGAAGGACGAGGTGAGTAGATCAGACACACCAAGAACACTACCCGCTGGACCTTTGTTGAGCGGTGCCGGGGGGCCGTCTAGAGTCAAACCATGACTGAAGCCGACGCCGAAATCCTGGCGCTCCCCAGCGGGGACCCCACCTCATCGCTCATCTCCCTCCTTGACCTTGGTGAGCTGGAGGGTGCCCGGACGGACGAGGACATCTTCCTGGGTCCGTCCCAGCAGCAGCCCCACCACCGCGTGTTCGGCGGCCAGGTGCTGGCACAGTCGCTCATCGCGTCCATCAGGACGGTGGACCCGGAACGTTTTGTCCATTCCATGCATGGCTACTTCCTGCGCCCGGGGGACGCGAACAAGCCCATCACCTTCGGCGTCCAGCGCCTGCGGGACGGCCGGTCCTTTTCCGCCCGGCGGGTCCATGCGTACCAGGAGGGTGTGCCCATCCTGTCGATGATCGCGTCCTTCCAGGGCGAGGACGAAGGCGTGGAGCACGAGTCCACGATGCCCGGCGGCATCCCGGACCCGGAGTCACTGCCAAGCACCGCCGACCTGCTCGGCAAGTTCGACCATCCGGTGGCACGGCACTGGGCCTACGAGCGGCCGTTCGATATCCGGCACGTCGATCCCCCCTTGTACGTGTCGGCTAAGGGCAAGAGGGAAGCGCGGAATGCGGTGTGGATGAAGACCTTCGGACCGATGCCGGACAACCCCAACCTGCACCGGGCAGCCCTGGCATACGCCAGCGACTACACCCTCCTTGAGTCCATCCTGCGGCGCCACGGGCTGAGCTGGATCACGCCAGGGATGAACGTGGCAAGCCTGGACCATGCCATGTGGTGGCACCGGCCTGCCCGCGTGGACGAATGGCTCCTGTATGTCCAGGAGTCACCCAGCGCCCAAGGGGCCCGTGGACTCGCGACCGGCAAGATCTTCAACCAGGCGGGGCAGCACGTTGCCTCCGTCGCGCAGGAGGGAATGATCCGCGTGCCTACCGACCTGAAGAACAAAGTGGTGGGCGCTTTCCAGTCGAAGCTGATGGAGCACCAGATCCGCAAGGCCGGGCGGGACTAGCACCACCCGGAACTCCGCCTTCAGCGGGAAGACGAACAGGCCGGCACCCAGTGGGGGTGCCGGCCTGTTCGTCTTTGTGCGCTCTGCGCCTGGTCTCAGTCGCGGGTGAGGCGGCGGTGCGTGACGCGGTGCGGCTTGGCGGCGTCCGGGCCGAGGCGCTCCACCTTGTTCTCCTCGTAGGATTCGAAGTTGCCCTCGAACCAGTACCACTTGGAGGGGTTTTCCTCGTCGCCTTCATAGGCCAGGATGTGCGTGGCCACCCGGTCCAGGAACCAGCGGTCGTGGGAGACCACCACGGCGCAGCCGGGGAACTCGAGCAGTGCGTTTTCGAGGCTGCTGAGCGTTTCGACGTCGAGGTCGTTGGTGGGCTCATCGAGGAGCAGCAGGTTGCCGCCCTGTTTGAGGGTCAGCGCCAGGTTCAGGCGATTGCGCTCACCGCCGGAGAGCACACCGGCCTTCTTCTGCTGGTCCGGGCCCTTGAAGCCGAAGGCGGCAACGTAGGCGCGGGACGGCATTTCGACGTGGCCCACCTGGATGAAGTCCAGGCCGTCGGAGACAACTTCCCACAAGGTCTTGTTGGGGTCGATGCCGCCGCGGCTCTGGTCCGCGTAGGAGATCTTGACGGAGTCGCCGATCTTCAGGTCACCGCCGTCGAGCGGTTCCAGCCCCACGATGGTCTTGAACAGCGTGGTCTTGCCGACGCCGTTGGGGCCGATGACGCCCACGATGCCGTTGCGGGGCAGGCTGAAGGACAGGCCGTCGATGAGGGTGCGGTCCTCGAAGCCCTTCTGGAGGTTCTTCGCTTCCAGCACCAGGCCGCCCAAGCGGGGTCCCGGCGGGATCTGGATCTCTTCGAAGTCCAGCTTGCGCGTGCGGTCCGCCTCCGCGGCCATCTCCTCGTAGCGGGCCAGACGGGCCTTGGACTTGGTCTGGCGGCCCTTGGCGTTGGACCGGACCCACTCAAGTTCCTCGCTGAGGCGCTTGGCCTGCTTGGCGTCCTTCTTGCCCTGGATCTCCAGGCGGGCACGCTTCTTCTCCAGGTAAGTGGAGTAGTTGCCCTCGTAGGGGTAGAGGTGGCCGCGGTCCACTTCGGCGATCCATTCCGCGACGTGGTCCAGGAAGTACCGGTCGTGGGTGACGGCGAGGACTGCACCCGCGTAGGTGGACAGGTGCTGTTCGAGCCACAGCACGCTTTCGGCGTCCAGGTGGTTGGTGGGCTCGTCCAGGAGCAGCAGGTCCGGCTTCTGCAGCAGGAGTTTGCACAGGGCTACGCGGCGGCGTTCACCACCGGAGAGGTTGGTGACGTCGGCGTCCGCGGGCGGGCAGCGGAGGGCGTCCATGGCCTGCTCCAGCTGCGAGTCCAGGTCCCAGGCGTCCGCGGCATCGATGGCTTCCTGCAGGTGGCCCATTTCCTCGAGGAGGGTGTCGTAGTCAGCGTCGGGGCTGGCCATTTCCTCGGAGATTTCGTTGAAGCGCTGGATCTTGCCGTAGATCTCGCCCACACCCTCCTGGACGTTGCCCAGGACGGTCTTTTCCTCGTTGAGCGGGGGCTCCTGGAGCAGGATGCCCACGGTGTAGCCGGGGCTTAACCGGGCCTCACCGTTGGAGGGAGTGTCCAGTCCGGCCATGATTTTGAGGATGGTGGACTTACCGGCACCGTTCGGGCCCACAACACCGATCTTGGCGCCGGGGAAGAAGGACATGCTTACGTCGTCAAGAATGAGTTTTTCGCCAACGGCTTTGCGGGCCTTGGTCATTGTGTAGATAAATTCCGCCATGGTTCCAAATCTAGTGGGTGGGCAGGCATATCTCACATTCCGCGCAACAGGCTTACGAGCCTACAAAGCACTTCCCGCTCGCCAGGACGGGCAACACTGTCACTGTCACGGCGCCGTCGCGGACCTGGCCGATCACGCAGTCCTGTCCCTGGAGCACGGCCGCCTCGATGGCATCCGCTTCAAGGCCGGTGGGGGTGCGGCTCTGCGAAACCTCCAACGCCGCGGGGGCGATTCCCGCGCCCGTGAGGGCTTCCGTGACTTGTGCGGTGGCGGGTTTGGGCGATCCCGCGGCCAGCCTGGCCAGCGCCTCTGTCAGGGTCCTCTTGGCCGTTTCAGTGGCAGCCGCCGCTGCCGCGGCGGATGCGGTCCCGGATGAGTCCGCCAGCGGTCCGGCGGCATTTGTCTGTGTTGCTGCAGCCCGTGTTTCCGTTGCTGCGGGGCCGGCGGAGGCTGCAGCAGTGGATGTTGCACCCGACAAGGTTCCGCTGACGCAGCCCGATAAACCTGCCGCCAGCACTGTGGCGGTTACGGCCGCCAGCAACCGGCGCGCGGCGCTGGGCGGGGCAACTCCAGGAACGGCAGCTCCAGGAATGGCAGCTCCGGGAACGGTGGCTCCGGGAACGGTGGCTGAGGGGCTGGCCGATGAGGCACCGGCTGTTGAGTTCTGCCGGTGGTCAGGGGTATGCCGCATGGTGTCATTCTGCCATGCGGCCTGGTCCCGGCTCCGCAACCTGGGCGGACAGTGCACGGCCGGGGGGTGCCGCGGCACTGCCCGCCAAGGAACCGGGGGAACCGTTGATAGGGGACGCTGATATGGAAAACCTAGACTCCGGATTCGGCGAGTTCCCCCGTCTCCAGGTCCAGTGACACGAGGCTGCCGTTGCTGTCCTCGATGTACGCTGCGGCAGGATCGCCGCCGTCGGGATCGTCGTCGCCGTCCTCCGGTTCGTCGAACGTTCCCTCAGCGCCGGCCCGGTGCTCGGCGTCGAGGGGCGGCGCCGGCTCCACGAGCGAGAGGAGCGGTTTTGTGGAGGACCGGATGAAGTTGGCCGTACCCCACGTCAGGTCGTGACCCACGGCGTCGGCGTCAATGGTGTGTGAGTAGAAGACCCTGCCGTCCCTTTCCCAACTGCGGATCTTCAGCTTGCCAACCACGATGACCGGCTGGCCTTTCCTGATGCTGCAGCCCATGCTTCCCGCGAGGTGGCGATAGCCCTGGACCAGGAACCAGTTCGTGTGGCCATCCGTCCAGGTGCCGGATTCCTTGTCGAACCGGCGCGAGGTGGAACCCATACGGAAGGAGGCTGTGGCAACTCCCCCTGGAGTTGTGGCGCTCTTGATCTCGGTAGCAACGAAGCCCCGAATGGTTATTGTGTCGCTCATCTTCACGTCCTGTCGTCAATGGTGGTGCCCTAGCAGGCAAGACCAGCATGGCGCCGGCGCTGGCCACCGGGGAGGCAGGGGTTCGCCTATGTGCATAACCTGCGGCTGCGGCCGCCTGTGGAGGATTAGTGAGCCGCCGCAGGTCACTGACGACGCCGGGACTTCGGGCAATGTAAACTTTTTGAGGCGCCGGACTTCAGCTCCGGAATCCATTGCCTCAGTAGCTCAGGGGATAGAGCAGCGGCCTTCTAATCCGCCGGTCGGGGGTTCGATTCCCTCCTGGGGCACCCATGGGCAAACGCCCCGGTTCACGGACCGGGGCGTTTGGGGCCACACATGCCGTCAGGGTTTCAGGATTGCAGCCGGTGCGGCGCTTCCACCAGAGAGCGAACCACGCTGCCGGCAGCGCCCAGCAGGGCCCCCGCATCCCCTACCGCGGAGATGGTGACGTGCGCCGGGGACAGCGCACCCGGCGCGTACTTGGCAAGGCTGTCCAAAAGCGGCCCGCGGAGCCACTGGTCCAGGACGGCAAAGTGTCCGCCAAGCACCACAGCCCTGATGTCCACCACGCGGGACGTCGACGCCACCGCCACGCCCAGCGCAGTCCCGGCCCGTTGGACGGCGAGCAGGGCAGCGGGGTCCTCAGCGCCGAGGGCGCCCAGCAGACGGGCCATGCTCTCAGACCTTGACCACCCCTTCGCGGCGATACCGGCAGCAGAAAAAATTGCATCCTGCCCGGCTATCGTCTCCAGGCACCCCGTCCCGCCGCAGGAGCAGCGGACCCCCTCCGGCTGCACAACGATGTGGCCGACCTCCCCGGCGTTGCCTTCAGGGCCGGTGAAAAGCTCCGAATTGATCACCAGGCCGCCGCCGACGCCCACCTCGCCGGAGACGAACAGGAAGTCCCGCCTTCCGTGGGAGCCGTGGGCCAGTTCCGCGAGCGCGGCAGCATTGGCCTCGTTGAAGAGGGAGACCCCCAGCGGCACGTCGGGAAGCAGCCGCCCCATGTCCAGCTTCGTCCCCAGCCAGCCCAGGTTCGGGGCGGCGGTCACGGTTGAACTGCCGGCGTCAACGAGGCCGGGTACGGCGAGCCCTCCGCCCAGGACCTCAACACCCGTAGACGCTGCCGCCTTCCGGACGTCGGCGGCGAGCGCGGCGAGTGCGGACAGCACGGGGGCGCTGTCGCTGTCGCGGTTGTCCCGTTCCCGGATTTCTTGCACCACTAGGGTTCCGGAAAGGTCGGTCACTCCGGCCGCAATGTAATCGACGTTGATTTCCATACCCATGACACCCCGCGCCGGATTCAGTTCCAGCCCGACCCCCGGCCGGCCCCGCTCCCCCTGCCGGCTCAGGCCGACCTCGCGCAGGAGGCCGGCGCCCAAAAGGTCCAGGACGATGCTCGAAACAGAAGCTTTGGTCAGCCCTGTGGCCGCGGCCACCTGTGCGCGGGTCGGATGGGTGCCGGCCGGTGCCTGCGCCACCCTGGCAAGGACCAGGGCGAGGTTGTTCCGCCGAACGTCCGCCATGTTCCCCGGGCCGGCGGCGTCGGACAGTGCAGTGGCAGGTGCGGTACTGGCCATGGCCGTTCTCCTCGGGCTGGAAGCGGGGCCGTCCCTCACGGGCCCTTCGCTATTGACCCTAGCGTAGACTCGCTTATATAGTTCAAGCACTAAACTAATAGTGCCGCAACCGGCGACCATCGAGTGCAAGGACGCATCATGACTCTCTCCCCCACCCCCGCTGACAAGTTCACCTTCGGCCTCTGGACCGTGGGCTGGACGGGCGCCGATCCGTTCGGTGTGGCCACCCGCGCCGCCCTGGATCCCGTGGAGGCGGTCCACCGGCTGGCCGAACTGGGCGCCTACGGCATCACCTTCCACGACAACGACCTGGTCCCCTTCGACGCCAGCGCCTCGGAACGTGACCTGATCCTCAAGAACTTCAAGGCAGCCCTGGCCGAGACCGGCCTGAAGGTCCCGATGGTGACCACCAACCTGTTCAGCCACCCGGTGTTCAAGGACGGCGGCTTCACCTCCAACGACCGCTCCATCCGCCGCTTCGCCCTGTCCAAGGTGCTGCGCAACATCGACTCCGCCGCAGAGTTCGGCGCCGAAACGTTCGTGATGTGGGGCGGGCGCGAAGGCAGCGAATACGACGGCTCGAAGGACCTCTCCGCGGCCCTGGACCGGATGAAGGAAGGCGTGGACACCGCCGCCGCCTACATCAAGGACAAGGGCTACAACCTGCGCATCGCACTGGAGCCCAAGCCCAACGAACCCCGCGGCGACATATTCCTGCCCACCGTCGGCCACGGCCTGGCGTTCATCGCCCAACTCGAGCACGGCGACATCGTGGGCCTCAACCCGGAAACCGGGCACGAGCAGATGGCAGGGCTCAACTTCACCCACGGCATCGCCCAGGCCCTGTGGGCCGGCAAGCTCTTCCACATCGACCTCAACGGCCAGCGCGGCATCAAGTACGACCAGGACCTCGTCTTCGGCCACGGCGACCTCACCAGCGCGTTCTTCACCGTAGACCTGCTCGAAAACGGCTTCCCGGGCGGCGGGCCCCGCTACGAAGGCCCGCGCCACTTCGACTACAAGCCCTCCCGCACCGACGGCTACGACGGCGTCTGGGAATCGGCCAAGTCCAACATGGCCATGTACCTGCTCCTCAAGGAGCGCGCCCTTGCGTTCCGCGCAGACCCCGAAGTCCAGGAAGCCCTCACGACCTCCGGGGTCTTCGAACTCGGCGAGAGCACCCTCGCGGCCGGCGAAACCGCCGCGGACCTGCGCGCGGACACCACCGTCTTCGAGGACTTCGACGCCGACAAGGCCGGCGAACGCTCCTTCGCCTTCGTCCGCCTCAACCAGCTCGCCATCGAACACCTCCTGGGCGCCCGGTAAATCATGGCACTCGTAGCAGGGATCGACAGCTCCACCCAGTCCTGCAAAGTGGTGATCCGCGATGCGGACACGGGAGCATTGGTCCGGCAGGGCAGGGCGGGCCACCCGGACGGGACCGAGATCCACCCGGATCACTGGTGGGCCGCCCTGCAGGACGCACTACACCAGGCCGGCGGCCTGGACGATGTGGCAGCAGTCTCGGTGGGCGGGCAGCAGCACGGCATGGTCTGCCTGGACAGCGAGGGCCAGGTGGTCCGGCCGGCACTGCTGTGGAATGACACCCGCAGTGCCGGCGCGGCACTGCAACTGATCAGCAATGCGGGCGACGGCGACACTGCCGCCGGCGCCCGCTACTGGGCCGGCGCAACCGGCACCGTCCCGGTCGCCTCGCTGACGCTGACCAAACTTCACTGGCTGGCCGCCAACGAGCCGGAGAACGCCGCCAAAGTTGCGGCAGTCTGCCTGCCGCATGACTGGCTGACCTGGCGGCTGGCGGACCACGGGCCAGGCAGCGGTCCGGGAAACCTCGAGGCCCTCGCCACTGACCGTTCCGACGCCTCCGGTACGGGCTACTACGCGACGGCGACCGGCGAGTACCTGCCAGGGCTCCTGGAGTCCTCGCTGGGGCACGTTCCGCTGCTGCCCGGCGTCGTGGGCCCGCTGGAGGTCGTGGGCAAGACACCGGAGGGCGCCCTCCTGGCCGCCGGCGCCGGGGACAACGCGGCGGCGGCACTGGGAGTGGGCGCCGGCGTGGGTGACGTGGTGATGTCGCTGGGCACCTCGGGGACGGTCTTCGCCGTGTCCGATACACCGGCCGCCGACCCGTCCGGGCTGGTGGCCGGGTTCGCCGATGCTTCCGGGAACTACCTGCCGCTGGTGTGCACCCTGAACGCCACCCGCGTTTTTGAGGCCACTGCAGCTCTGCTGGACGTCAGCATTGCGGAGTTCAATGAGCTGGCGCTGTCCGCCGGACCAGGCGCCGGGGGCCTCACCCTCGTTCCCTATTTCGACGGCGAGCGCACGCCGAACCTGCCCGACGCCACCGGTTCCCTGCACGGCATCACCCGCGGGAACTACACGCCGGCCAACCTGGCCCGGGCCGCCGTCGAAGGCGTGGTCTGTTCGCTCGCGGACGGCCTGGCCGCCCTGCAGCAACAAGGCGTGCAGGCGCGGCGCATCATCCTGGTGGGCGGCGGAGCGCAGTCCGCGGCAGTACAAGAGGCGGCAGCGCAACTGCTGGGAATCAGCATCACCGTGCCGCGCCCGGGTGAGTATGTGGCCGACGGCGCCGCCCGCCAGGCCGCAGCGGCACTCACCGGGGAATTTCCGCAGTGGGCGCTGGACGCCGTCGACCTCCCTGCCGGGCAGGACGACGGCGGGGTGCTGGCACGGTACCGCCGCTGCGCCTCCCTATATACCTGACACCGGGATACCTGACGCCGGGCCCGCCTGGCGTTTCCACGCGAAAGGCCCGGACCGCACTGTGATGAATTCACTGCGCGGTCCGGGTCTTTTTGGTGGGGCGCAGGCTCCTGCCAGTTGTGTCGGGAAACGTGGCAGGAGCCCGCGGTCTGGATCAGGTCAGGCGTACGGGAGGACAAGCTCCGCGTAGCGCTCCTTCACCGTGGCCAGGACGGCGTCGCCGTCCGTGTCCCAGATGTCCTGATTGAAGATTTCCACTTCGATGTCACCGGTGTACCCGGCATCGCGCACCCAGGCGCCAATGGTGGCGAAGTCCACCACGCCGTCGCCCATGTAGCCGCGGGACAGCAGCGGATCCGCGGCGATGGGCATGTTGAAGTCGCACACCTGGTAGGACGCAAGGCGCCCCTCCCGGCCGGCGCGCTCGATCTGCGACTTCAGTTCCGGGTCCCACCACACGTGGAAGGTGTCGACGGCGACGCCCACCGTTGACGCGTCGAAGGGCGCTGCGAGGTCCAGCGCCTGGCCCAGGGTGGAGATGAGCGCGCGGTCAGCCGCATACATCGGGTGCAGCGGTTCCAGCACCAGCCGGACGCCGTTCTCCCGGGCGAAGGGGACCAGGTCGGCGAGACGGTCCGCCACGCGCCGGCGCGCAGCCACCACGTCCTTCTCCCCCGGGGCCAGCCCGCCGACCACGAGGAACAGTTCCCTGGTGTCGAGCGCGACGGCTTCCAGGATAGCTGCCCGGTTGTCAGCCAGGGCTGCGGCCTGCCCTGCGGCGTCGGGTGCGGTGAGGAACCCCCCGCGGCAGAGCGAGGAGACGCGGAGCCCGGCGTCCTTGATCAGGCGGGCTGCCTTGTCCAGGCCGGCTTCCGCCACCCGGTCCCGCCAGGGCCCGATGGCGGGGATGCCGGCGTTGACGCAGCCCTCGACCACCTGGGCCAGGGTCCATTTCTTGGTGGTGGCGCTGTTGATGGAAAGGCGCGCAAAGTCTGCCGTTCCTGACGTGCTGGTCATACGCCCACCCCGTTGATCCGCAGGTAGTCGGACATCCGGAAAGCGGCCAGAGCCGAATCCCGCAGCAGGCCCGCCTTGTCCGCCAGTTCAAAGGTCCTTGCCAGGTGGCATACCGAGCGGCCGGAGTGCAGGCCTCCAACCATCTGGAAGCCGGGCTGCCTGCCGTTGAGCCAAGACATGAACGCGATCCCGGTCTTGTAGTAGAACGTGGGTGCGCTGAAGATGTGCTTCCCCAGTTCCCTCGTGGAGTCGAGGATTTCGCGCGCCTTCGCGGCGTTGCCGGCGTCGTAGTTCTGCAGCGCCACCGAGGCGGCGGGGTAGATGGCCGCGAAGATGCCCAGCAGGGCGTCCGAGTGGCGGCTGCCGTCGCCGTCGATCAGTTCGGGGTAGTTGAAGTCGTCGCCGGTGTAGAGGCGGACGCCTTCGGGCAGGGCCGCCCGAAGGGCAACCTCATGGCCGGCGTCGAGCAGCGAGACCTTGACGCCATCCACCTTGGCCGCGTTGTCCCTGATAAGGCCGAGGAAGGTTTCGGTTGCCGTTGCGACATCGTCCGAACCCCAGTAACCGGCCAGGGCGGGATCGAACATGGTGCCGAGCCAGTGCAGGATGACCGGCTGGTCCACCTCCTCCAGCAGCGACGAGTACACCTGCAGGTAATCCTCGGGACCGCGGGCAACCTTGGCCAGGGCGCGGGAGGCCATGAGGATCACCTTGGGCCCGGCCTCGCTGACCACCGCGATCTGCTCGCGGTAGGCCTCAAGGACGGCCTTGATGCCGGCCTCCCCGGCCGGCAGGGTGGCGCTGTCCAGCTGGTCGGTGCCGGCACCGCAGGAAACAAGGTCCCGCACCGACTTGCCGGCCGTTGCCGGGTTGCCGGCCGAGACCACCGAGGCTGCCTCGACGCCCGTGCGCTTGATGAGCTGCTGGGTTGCTGCCCAGTCAAGGCCCATGCCGCGCTGGGCAGTGTCCATGGCGTCGGCTACACCGAGTCCGTAGGACCACAGCTCGTGCCGGTAGGCCATGGTGGCGTCCCAGTCGAGCCGGGCGGGCGCGCCGGGCGTGTTGTCCGCCAGGACTTCGGGGATCACATGCGCTGCGGCATAGGCGCGGCGGGCGATGAGCGGCGCCGCTGGCCGGGCCCAGGACGTGCCGCCCTGGAGGCGGTATTCCCGGGTGCCGCCGTCGTGGGAGGGCAGGATGAGTGAGGTCATTAGAGGGTAATCTCCGGGATGTCGAGGGTGCGGCGTTCGTCGTTGGACTTCAGGCCGAGCTCGGCGAGCTGGACACCGCGGGCGGCGGAGAGCAGGCCGAATCGGTGTTCGCGGCCGGCGACGACGTCGCGGAGGAATTCTTCCCACTGCAGCTTGAAGCCGTTGTCCAGGTCAGCATTGGCAGGGACTTCCTGCCACTGGTCACGGAAGGATTCCGTGACGGGCAGGTCCGGGTTCCAGACGGGCTTCGGCGTGTGGGCGCGCTGCTGCGCAACGCACTTGTTCAGGCCTGCGACGGCGGAGCCGTGCGTGCCGTCCACCTGGAACTCCACCAGTTCGTCGCGATAGACGCGGACGGCCCACGACGAGTTGATCTGGCCGATGACCTCGTCGCCGCCCGGGGTTTCCAGCTCGAAAATGCCGTAGGAGGCGTCGTCGGCGGTGGCCTTGTATTCCTTGCCTGCCTCGTCCCACCGGGTGGGGATGTGGGTGGCGGTCTTGGCGCTGACGCTCTTGACCTTGCCGATGATGCCTTCGAGGACGTAGTTCCAGTGGCAGAACATGTCCGTAGTCATTCCACCGCCGTCTTCCTTGCGGTAATTCCAGGACGGGCGCTGGGCGGCCTGGATGTCACCTTCGAAGACCCAGTATCCGAACTCGCCGCGGATGGAGAGGATTCGGCCGAAGAAGCCCTCGTCCACCAGGCGGCGGAGCTTGACCAGGCCGGGGAGGTACAGCTTGTCGTGGACCACACCCGCGGTGACGCCGGATTCCTTGCCGATCCGGGCGAGCTCGATGGCCTCGTCAAGCGTCTCGGCAGTGGGCTTCTCTGTGAAGATGTGCTTACCGGCCTGCATGGCCTTCTTGAGGGTGGCTGCGCGGAGGCTGGTCATGGAGGCATCAAAAACGACGTCGACGGTGGGGTCGTTGATGACGGCGTCCAGGTCGGTGCTCCACTCGGAGACCTTGTGCTTTTCGGCGAGCTCCCGGATCTTGGCTTCGTTGCGGCCCACCAGGATGGGCTCAACCTGGACGCGGGTGCCGTCTTCCAGCGTGAATCCACCGGCGTCCCGGATGGGAAGGATGGAGCGCAGCAGGTGCTGGCGGTACCCCATCCGGCCGGTGATGCCGTTCATGGCAATGCGGATTGTTCTTGTCTCGAAGCCCATTTGTCCTCCACGGTGAGCGAGCAGTTCTACTGAAGTTGAAGCCCTACTGAAGCTGATTCGGGAAAGCGCATTCCCGCTACGTCAATGATGCACGTCCGCAGACTTCTTGGCAAGCGCTTTCCAGTAGCGGTCCGGAACTGCCATAATGTGGTAACGCCTATTGACCCAACAAAGCCGATCAGGAGACGCTGTGGCTGCAAGTACCCTTACCGAGGTGGCGCGGCTGGCGGGGGTATCTCCCGCCACTGCCAGCCGCGTCCTCAACGGTTCCGCACGCAAGCCGGGGCAGGACATCGCGGACCGTGTCCGGCAGGCTGCGGCCTCGCTTGGATACATTCCCAACGCCCAGGCCCAGGGCCTGGCGAAGTCCAGTTCGGGCCTGATCGGCCTGATCGTGCACGACATTGCGGACCCCTATTTCGCCGCCATCGCACGGGGGGTCCAGCAGGCCGCCCGTGAACAGCGCAAGATGGTGCTGCTGGCGACCACCGGCGGGGCGCCGGCGGAGGAGCGCGAGGCCGTGGCTGCCTTCGCTGCACGGCGTGCCGATTCGATCGTGATTGCGGGATCCCGCTCGTCGCGGGAGGAGGACCGGGACGACAACGCGGACCTTGCAGCGGAGCTTGACCGGTACTGCCGCAACGGCGGCCGGGTGGCGGTGGTGGGACATCCGGTAGTGGGTGCCAGCGCTCCTGAGGGCTACCACGTTGTTGCCGTGCCGAACCAGGAACTCGCCGGCGCCCTCGCAGCTGAACTTGCTGCCGGCTGGACTGGCGATTTCGTCATCATAGGAGGCCCCGAGGGCCTCTTCACGTCGGACGACCGCATCCGGGGCTTCCAGGAAGGCCTGGCCAGGGCCGGCCGGGGCCCGGCGGAGGTCCTGCGCACCTCGTTCAACCGTGCCGGAGGCTACGACGCGGGCCTCAAGCTGGCTGCCAGGATCAAGGCCCAGCGGACAGCGGACGGCGATGCCCCTGCCACGGCGAAGATGTGCATCTTCGCAGTCAACGACGTCATGGCCATCGGGGCCTCGGCAGCGCTGCGGGCTGAAGGGCTCCGGGTTCCGCGGGACGCCAGGATTGCCGGATTTGACGATATCGAGACGCTGCGGGATTTCCGCCCCGCCCTCTCCACGGTCCGCCTGCCGCTGGAAGACATCGGCCGGCTTGCTACCCGGGCGACGGCCAGCGGCCCCGGCCGCAGCGATGGCCAGGAGGACGACCTGCAGCCCGTGAGGGGCGAAGTCACGCTGCGCCGCAGCACGGAGACAGTGGCCTGACCATGGTGTCCGGGCTGACCGCTGTTCCTGCACGTGCCGGCGCGGACGGTGCCGGAGGCCCGGGGCCCGCCGTCCTGGTCCTGCCCGGCGGCGGCTACGGCCGCCAGGCGGACCACGAAGCGGAGCCGGTGGCCGAATGGCTCGCCGCGCTTGGCATCCACGCCTTCGTGCTGAGATACCGCGTGGCCCCGGACCGGCATCCGGCCCCGCTGGAGGACGCCAAGGACGCCATGCTGCATATCCGTGGCGGGTCCCATGGTTTGGCCGTCGATCCGCAGCGGGTCGGCGTCCTCGGATTTTCGGCCGGTGGACACCTTGCCGCCACGCTCTCTACCGCCGTGGCAACGGGCTGCGAGCGCTTCGACGTTTCCGGCGCGGTACCGGACCTCACCGTGTTGTGCTACCCCGTGGTGTCCTACACCACGTCAGTGCACCAGGGTTCGGTGGACAACCTCCTTGGCGGCGCGCCGTCGTCGGACGTCCTTGAGGAGCTTTCCGCGGAACGGCAGGTGACTGCCGCCACCCCTCCCGCATTCATCTGGCACACCGCGGATGACGACGCCGTCCACGTCAGCCACAGCCTGGGCTACGCCGGGGCGCTTATGGGCGCCGGCGTGCCTGCCGAACTGCATGTCTTTCCCCATGGCCGCCACGGATTGGGCCTCGCCGCGGAGGAGCCGGGGCCGGACCAGTGGACGCGGCTGTGCGCAGCCTGGCTCGCGCGAGCCGGCTGGACCTCCCCGCATTTGCGGGCCGGCAGTCCGGACTAGGCCAGGGCCCGGATGGTCCAGGACGCTGAGTGCGTCTCCCCCGGTTTGAGGTGAAGAAGGTCCGCCCCCGAGTTGAAGGCGTCAGGCGGGCAGGTCATGGGTTCAACCGCCAGCCCCAGCCTGTCCGGGCCAACCGGCTTGTCTGCAGTGTGGATCTGGACCCAGGGCCACTCCGCGCCCCATTCCAGTTCCACGCCTGTTCCCGCCGGATCCTTTACGCGGACCCGGGCCAGCCCGGCGGCGTCGCGGGTAATTCCAGTGAAGGCATGGTCAATCCTTACCGGCCCCAGCCGACGGGGACTGCGGAAGTCGAAGCCGCCTTCCTTCACGGTCTTCATGCCGATGGGAAGCAGCCGGTCCGGCGTCACGTCGAGGAATTCGCGCGCCGGCACTTCCAGCGTCCATTCGTCCAG
Source organism: Paenarthrobacter sp. NEAU-H11 (assembly GCF_050573415.1). Taxonomy (NCBI): domain Bacteria; kingdom Bacillati; phylum Actinomycetota; class Actinomycetes; order Micrococcales; family Micrococcaceae; genus Paenarthrobacter; species Paenarthrobacter sp. NEAU-H11. Next base: position 187,989 of record NZ_JBNZGA010000008.1, read on the forward strand.
CGTTCCCGGGCCGGCCACCAGGTAGGGGTGGGGGCACACGCCGTAAGGGGCGCTGGCGGACCCGGCGTTCACAGCACTCACTGTGCTGCGCAATCCGCCGGGACCCAGCGAGTAGGAAACGGAGACCTCGAGATCCGATGGGTAGTGCGGGCCTGCGCCGATCGTGCACATCAGGACCACGCGGTCCTCAGCCGCCTCCCGCACCGCCCAGATCTGCTCCGTGGCAAGGCCGTGGAGCGCCGAACCCCGCTCGGGCTCGTTGACGGGAGCCTGGTAATCGGTTCCGGCGTAGGCATATCTGCCGTCCGCCAGGCGGTTCGGCCATGGGACGCAGATAACCCCGCGATAGTCGGGAACCCGGCCATCCGGACCAAAGCCAACCACCAGGTCCCGGCCGTTGTGCTGCAGTTCCCGGAGGGCGCCCCCGCGGGCTGTGACCACGGCGGTGTAGGGGCCGCTGGCAATGCGGTGTTCCGTGGATGGCATGAAAATCCCCTTTGGGGCCGAGACACTTGTGAGCGCTAACCAGCCTAGCGCATGTGTCCCGGCGCGGCACAATGAAATCCTCCGCTGGATAGAGTTTCCCCATGGCCGAAGCGGATGCGCTGAACAGCGAGGTGCTTTCTGCCGTCCGTCGTGCGCTGCGTGAACGGGCAGATCCGGTACGGGGTGCCGGGGCGCAGGCATACATGAAATCCGCCATGCCCTGCCTCGGTGTGCGCGTCCCCGAAGTCCGCCGGATCGCTGCCGAAGCTGCCGGCGGCACTCCCTTCGCGTCGGCCGGCCAGCTGCGCGCCACTGTCCTGGAGCTTTGGCGGAACGCCGCCGCCCGCGAGGAACGGTATGCAGCCATCGACCTGACCGCTGAGCCGCTGGCGGCGGGTGACATGCTGATGCTGCCCGTGTACGAGGAAATGATTCGCAGCGGCGCGTGGTGGGACTTCGTGGACCCGGTAGCGGCGCGCCTGTGCGGCCTGCTGCAAGCCAACCGTGAGGAGATGTCAGCAGTCCTGCTCGGCTGGAGCACCGACCCGGACTCCTGGATAAGGAGGGCTGCCATCCTCTCTCAGCTTAAGGCGAAGGCAGCCACTGACACCGTGCTCCTGGCCCAGGTCCTGGCAACAAACATGGCAGACCCGGAGTTCTTCATCCGGAAAGCGATCGGATGGGCCCTGCGCGAGTATTCCAAGACGGCGCCGGAGTGGGTGGCGGCCTTCGTGGCAGAACATGAGGCAGCCCTCAGTCCGTTGTCCCGTAGGGAAGCGCTCCGGCGCCTCCCTGCCCCCGCACCTGACGCATAACGGCGGTGGCAGGCAAATAACCTGGAGTCAGGTTGACGTTCCGGACCGGGAGCGCGGGGATGGTGCGGCATGCCAGGCCTCCAGCCTGTTACCGGCCCGGGCTCCGGCCAGCGCGAGGAGCACACCGCCGAAGGCCATCGCCATGAGCCCGTACACCACGGATTCGGGTGGAGTTCCCCTCAGGGCGTGCATCACCAGCGTGCCCGGCACTAATCCCAGGTACCCTGCCGCACCGGCGCCCATCGCCCACGGCCATGCCTTCGCCATCACCCGTGCGGCCGGTCCCGGCGGCCGCGAAGGTACTGCGGGCCTGGATGCGCCGATGCCCAGGATGATTCCCAGCAGCGGCGGACCGAAACCGCCACCAACGGCGAACAGCAGCAGCGCGAGCCCGATCAGCACCAGGGGCCCCCGCCGGCGGTGTACGCCGGCCACCGCCCAGGCCCCGAACACTACCGCCACCGCCACGGTCACAACGCCCGAAACCAACAGATCGGGTAACACCGTGAAGGCCGGCTCTCCGTCCAGGATTTCGAACGCTTCGTTCCCGGGCCAGGAACGGAACACCGGACCGTCGGGCGCCACCGGGCCCTGGAGGATCTCGCCCAGCCCGTGCTCCACGCCGGCCAGGGCCGCCAGCAGCCCAAAGACGCCCGTCACGGTGCGCAGCGCCTTGCCGGTCGGCGCGTGGCCCGAATTCTGCATCCGGCGCCTCCTTGAAGTGGGGGATGCTTCGACCGTACGGGCAGCGCATCCCCGGCAGCAGGGTCCAAAGGCCCGTCAAGCGGGGCCGGACATCACCGCCGGAGATGGTGGAGGCCACTAAGCCCGGCGAGGGAGCGTCGAGCGTCGTTTCGAACGCGGGACCGACACGCGGCGCTGCCTAGATGATGGGGCGTTCGACGACGGCCTCGTGCGTTTTGCGGAACAGCCGGCGGGTGCGGGGGTCCCAGAAAACCAGGTACAGGCCAAAGAGCAGGCCGGTCACCGCGGCGGCCACTCGGGCGAGGGCCAGTGCAAAGCCGAGGTCCTCGGTCTGAAGGTACGGGAAGACTTCCAGCTGGTCTGAAATGGCATAGATCATGAAGAAGGAGACAACGAAGTAGAGCGCCTTGACCTGCCAGTCATTCCTGATCCCGGTGACTGCAAAGAGCGGTATCAGCCATACGACGTACCAGGCTTGGATGATTGGAGACAGGAGGACAATCGCGGCAAGAGCGAGGGTGAGGCGGCGCATCAGCCGGTCGTAGTCACCGCGGAAGATCTGCCAGGCGACAATGCCCACGGCAACAAGCTTGCCCACGTTATAGACAAAGCCGGCCAAGGTGGCGCCGTCGAGTCCAAACGAATTGGCCAGGGAGGCAACCACCATTCCGATGAGCCCCACGGGCGCGTACCAGATGGAGATGCTTCCGGGGGCAGAGAGCCCATTGACCCAGCCGAAGCCGAAACCATTGACCAGGCTCATCAAGGCCAGGATGCCGAGGCTCAATGCAGCGGTCAGGCCCCAGAACATGAATTTGCGGAGCCAGCCCGCGTCCCTGCCCGCCCACAGGAGCCCGATGAACGGCAGGAAGACGATGGTGATGGGCTTCACTGCAACGGAAAGGGTTACCAGCACAATGCCGCGGACCACCCGGTGCGTCGCGGAGTAGTAGAGTCCGGCCAGCGCCAGACCGATCATCAGTGCGTCATTGTGGACGCTGGCGATGAAGTTCGTCAGGAACAGCGGGTTCGCAGCGGTGAGCCAGAGGGCCCGGTGCGGATTGATGCCGTGCAGCTCGGCGAGCCGCGGAACATAGATCACGCAGAGGATGACTCCGGCCAAGGCAACCAGCCGGAACAGCATCACGCTTGCCTCCGGCTGGACGTTCGTGGACCACACAACGAACTGTTCAATCCACAGGAACAGCTGGCCATAGGGAACGGGGGCTTCCGTCCACATTTTGTCCGCGCCCAGCTGGAAGTAGTTGGACAGAGCCGAGATGCCGTTCTCGTAGGGGTTGAACCCTTCAACCATCAGCCGGCCCTGGCCAATGTAGGCGTAGACGTCGCGGCTGAAGAGCGGCACGCTGAACATCATGGGCAGGCCCCATGCCACAACGGCCATCAGCGTAGCTTTACGGGCCTGCCTGCCCCACACCCTGACCCGCTGCCCCAGCCTGAGCCAGGCACGGACCAGGAGCATGCCTCCTATGGCCAGCAGGACAATCGAGAGGGCAACGCCAACTGCTTCGGCACGCATCCAAATGAACAGCGGCATCCGGCGGAGTTCGGAGACCGGGGCCAGCCAGCCCACGCCCAAGGATCCGATAAGCATGAACATGGAGCCCACGAAGCCGGCAAGGAGCGGGGACCGGGGATTATCCACTTCCGCGCCGCCCGCTGCGACAGTGGCGGCGGGCGCCACCTCCCCCGCCGCAGGCACAGGCGCCGTCATTTCAGGATCGTCCAATCTATCTCGTCTGCGATTCTGCCCGGCGGGCCAACGGCCGGCCGAGGCGCATCCTCACGGGAGCGGGATGACCCGCCGCGTCTTCGAAATCCTAGCATCGGCCGGTGCCCTGAAGGTGTAACGGTAGGCTTGTCCGGTGCCTATATCTAACGAACGCATCGTCTGGATCGACTGCGAAATGACCGGCCTGGACATCAAGAACGACGCCCTGATCGAGGTGGCCGCCCTGGTCACCGACTCCGAACTGAACATCCTCGGCGACGGCGTCGACGTGGTCATCAAACCGGATGATGCCGCGGTGGCCCAGATGAACGATTTCGTCCGCGACATGCACACCAAATCGGGGCTCCTCAAGGAACTGCCGAACGGCAAGACGATGGCCGAAGCGGAAGCCGCCGTCATGGAATACATCACCACATGGGTGCCGGACCCCCGCAAGGCGCCGCTGGGCGGTAATTCCGTGGGGACGGACCGGGTGTTCCTGTCCCGGGACATGCCCGCAGTGGTTGAACACCTGCACTACCGGGTGATCGACGTCAGCACCATCAAGGAACTCTCGCGCCGCTGGTTCGCGAGGGCGTACTTCCAGTCTCCGGCCAAAAAGGGCGGACACCGCGCACTGGGGGACATCAAGGACTCCATCGACGAGCTCCGTTATTACCGGGAGGCCGTGTTCGTGCCTGCACCGGGACCGGACAGTGCCACCGCCCTGCAGATTGCCCGCCGCATCACATCCGCCGGGGACGCCGGGCAGCAGGAAGGGTAATTTGCGCCACCTTCGACGGAATTTTCCGCAAAAACCCCAAAAGTGGACAAAGCACCCCTGAAGAGCAGGTAAGCTATATGAGTTGCCTTTCCAGAGGGCCGGTACGCCGGTAAATCTGCAGGCACATGGTGGGCTTAGCTCAGTTGGCAGAGCGCCTGGTTGTGGTCCAGGAGGTCGCGGGTTCAACCCCCGTAGCTCACCCTCACGGGACGGTATGTGCAGCCGTCCAAGAAGGAGGCCGCACCGGAGATCCGGTGCGGCCTCCTTCTTTTTTCGCCGTTTGCACACTTGCACCTGGCACGAGACACCGCTGAAGGACCGCTGAAGATGACCGTTCTGCCAATCACCATCTGGGGAGAACCCGTACTGCACCGCCGGGCTTCCGAGGTGGAAGTGTTCGACGACGAGCTGCGGACTTTGATAGCGGACATGTTTGAAACGAACGACGCCGCCAACGGCGTGGGTCTCGCGGCACCACAGATAGGCGTGGGCAAGAGGATCTTTGTCTACAAATACGCCAACGACGACGGCGCTCCGCCCACGGGCGTGCTGGTCAACCCGGTGCTAACCCTTTCAAAGATTTCCGGCGCGGTACCGGACCCGGACGAGGAAGAAGAAGGCTGCCTGTCCTTCCCCGGCGGGCAGTATCCCCTGAAGCGCGCCGAGTGGGCACGTGTTGAAGGGTTTGACGGCTTTGGACAGCCGGTCAGGTTCGAAGCCACCGGCTGGTTTGCCAGGGTCATCCAGCACGAATATGACCACCTGGACGGAAAACTGTACGTCAACCGGCTGATTGACCGCTATGCGCGCAAAGCCATGAAACAGGCCAAGAAGAGCGGCTGGGGCGTTCCCGGACTGACCTGGATGCCGGGCGTCGACCCGGACCCGTTCGGCCACTAGGGCACCCGGTCACTTCGCCGCAATGGTGGGCTGGTCCGGGCAGGACCCCAGCACGCGCTTCATGGCGCCCTTCTCCGCCTCGGTGACCCATAGTCCGTAGGCTGCCTTGACCGATATTTGGCGGGCCACATAGTGGCAGCGGAAGGATTTATTCTTGGGAAGCCAGGTTGCGGCATCGCCGGCACCCTTCTGCACGTTTGCCGGGCCGTCCGCCGCGATCAGGTTCAGCGGATCGTTGGCCAGGCTCTGGCGCTGCTTGGCTGTCAATCCCTGGGCACCCTTCTGCCACGCGTCACCCAAGGCCACGACGTGGTCTATTTGGACTGCCCGGCTGCTGTCGGAGCCCCGCCGGAAGTCCAAGGGCTGCCCGGTATAGGGCTCGCGGAAGGAGCCCCCTGCCACCCGGCACGTGGAACCTTCCATGAACACCACGGCGGTAAGGTCACGCCTGAGCATGTCGTTGCGGGTGTCGCACCCGTTCCGGTCCACGTCCAGCCACGCCTGGCCGAACGCTTCGCGGTCGTACTTGTCCTTCGCGGCCCGGCCCTTGACGGGAAGCCGTTCCAGCGCGGTGACGGCAGTACCGGAGGGCACGGGGTGCACCGGCACAACGGGCTTCATCCAGGCAGGGTCGAACACTGGGGCTTCGGTGGGGCCGGAGGCCGCGGGCTCCGCCAAGGCAAACTGGCCGGCAGTAAAGAACCAGGACAGTGCCGCCAGCGCACCGACGGCGGCCACTGCCAGGATGCCCCACGCCTGCCGCGAGCGACGGCGGGCTCGCCGGTAGGCGGACCAGCTCACAGTCATGGGGACCCGGCCCCTTCTCGGACATCATGCACCAGAAGAGCCTAGGCCGCCTCCCGGGTCGCCCCGTTGTTTTCCACAGTGTGGAGGGCAAGTGGCGGCGCTGGTGGAAGTGTCCGCGCGGGGGTTACTGCTCGCGCATCACCCTCCGGAGGTCCTCCTCGGCGATGGCCAGCAGTCCTTCCAGCTGGCGCACCCGATCCTCGCCGACGTCGCCCGTCTTGTAGGCGGCGCGGGCGCCCTCAAGCAGCCGGACGGCCTCCTTGTGGTTGGCTTTGGCGACGTCGAGGGCGTGCTCAAGGGTTGTTTCGTGCTGAAGTGTCGAATTTTTGTCCATGCCACCAGTGTGGTCCCGTTTCCCGGCTGATTCCAGCAGAATCAGCCGGGAACTCGCGGGACCGGCGGCCGCGGCCTAAACGGCGATCGCTGCGAGGGCCGCGGCGGATTCCTTTGCGGGGAAGGACGGCGGGTTGACCCCTGCCATTTCCTCCATCACGCGGACCACCTGGCAGCTGTAGCCGAACTCGTTGTCGTACCAGACGTAGAGGACGACGTTTTTGTCTGTGGACACAGTGGCCAGGCCGTCCACGATGCCCGCGCGGCGGGAACCGACGAAGTCAGTGGAGACAACTTCGGGTGAGTCGATGTAGTCGATCTGCTTCCGCAGGTCCGAGTGCAGGGACATCTCGCGGAGGTAGTTGTTGATCTCGTCCTTGGTGGTCCCGTTCTCCAGGCGGAGGTTCAGGATCGCCAGGGAGACGTCAGGGGTGGGGACCCGGATGGAGCTGCCTGTGAGCTTCCCGAGCAGCTCAGGCAGTGCCTTGGCCACGGCCTTGGCGGCACCGGTCTCCGTGATGACCATGTTCAGCGCGGCGGAGCGGCCGCGTCGGTCACCCTTGTGGAAGTTGTCGATCAGGTTCTGGTCGTTGGTGAAGGAGTGCACTGTCTCCACATGGCCGTGCACGACGCCGAACTTGTCGTTGACGGCCTTCAGCACCGGCGTGATGGCGTTGGTGGTGCAGGACGCGGCGGACACGATCTGGTCAGTGTCCTCGATGGTGCGGTGGTTGATGCCGTGGACGATGTTCTTCAGGTCGCCCTTGCCCGGCGCGGTCAGGAGAACCCGTGCCACGCCCTTGCTCTGCAGGTGCTGGGACAGCCCTTCCCGGTCGCGCCAGCGGCCGGTGTTGTCCACCACCAGGGCATTGTTGATGCCGAAGGCGGTGTAGTCGATGGTGGCAGGGTTGTCCGAGTAGATGACCTGTACCTGCACGCCGTTGGCCGTGATGGTGTTGGCTTCCTCGTCGATCCTGATGGTCCCTTCGAAGGACCCGTGGACGGAGTCGCGGCGCAGGAGGCTGGCACGCTTGGAAAGATCGTTGTCAGCGCCCTTGCGGACCACGATGGCGCGCAGGCGGAGGCCATGGCCGCCGCCTGCCTTTTCGATGAGGAGGCGGGCCAGAAGCCGGCCGATCCGGCCAAAGCCGTAAAGCACCACGTCGGTGCTGGTGCGGTCGTCGCCGCCGCGCTTGCCCACAACGTCGGCAAGTTCCGCGCGGAGGAATTCTTCCAGCGTGGCGCCGCTGCCCTCTTCTTTGAACTTCTGGTTCAACCGTGCGATGTCGATCGCAGCAGCACCGAGCTCCAGGCCGGCCAGGGTGTTCAGCAGCGGCGCGGTCTCCTCCAGGAGCAGCTCGTCCTTGCTCATCCGGCGTGCAAAACGGTGCGCCTTGAGGATGTTCATGGTGGACTTGTTGATCAAACTCCGGCCATGGATGCTGGTGACCACGTTGTTTTCGCGGTACAGCCGGCCGATCACCGGAATCATGGCCTCGGCGAGGGCCTCCCGGCCCATCCACGTATCAAGACAAGAATCTGACGTCTGGCTCACAGAAATACCTTCCTCGGTTCAGCCGTGTACGTCCTCGTACACGGATGTCGGCCACCACATGTTGTGCAGGGGCACCCGCGCCTGCAGGGGTCGGCCCCCAGGCGCCTGGATCGCGTGCAAAGAAAAACCGCCGGCTGCGAACGCAACCCCGGCGGAAGAACTCCTGCGTCCGGTCTCCATTCTAAGTTGGCCGGCCCCCCCTGAACCGGCCGGAACCACGTGAAATCACTCACAGGGAACGGCCTTGCGTCCGGGGCATCAGTTGTGGATGGCCGAATAGAGATTGAGGCTGGCCGAAAACACAACCCACGAAAAATAGGGCAGCATCAGGAGGCCGGCAGCCGGGCTCACCGGACCGAACCGCACAACGAGGAAGGCGAGGGACGCCGCCAGCCCGGCAATCACCAGGAAAGCAGCCCAGAGTGCAGCGGCTCCAAATACCGGAAAGAGCCCGAAGAAGGCCAGCGGCCACGCGGCGTTGAGTACCAACTGGACAAGGTACCCGGCCAGGGCGCCTCCCCTCAGCTCCCCTTTCCGCCAGACGAGCCAGGCGGCAACCGCCACCCCCGCGTAGAGCAGCATCCACATGCTCCTGAACATCCAGCCCGGCGGCATCCAGGGAGCCTTGACCGACCCCGCGAACCAGCCGCCGGAATTCAGGATGATGGGGACCGACGCCAAAGCCCAGGCTGCAGCGGAGAGCGCAAGGAACCCGGCCAGGGCAACAGCCTGCCGTCCGCGGGCGGAACCCTGCGGTTGGGCGGCTCCATAGCCGGAGGGCGGGTCAATATTTGCGGGCACGGTTCAGGATCCCCAACACAACTCTCAAGGTCAAACCGGAATGGGTGGATGGGTTGACCGATACGCCGGGTTCTGTGCTCCCGCCACGTTGCCGGTGCGGGAGTAGCGGCCATCCATCTACGAGCGCCGTTGCCGGCGCCCTCCAGCGGCCTACCCGGACACTCGGGCGGGCAGCCCTCAAACGTGTCCTGTCTGGCCTTGCTCCGGGTGGGGTTTACCTAGCCTTCCCGGTCACCCGGGAAGCTGGTGGTCTCTTACACCACCGTTTCACCCTTACCTGGTTCGTGCCGCTTTCAAACCGGCGCGACCCAGGCGGTCTGTTCTCTGTGGCACTGGCCTGCGGGTTACCCCGAGTGGGCGTTACCCACCACCCTGCCCTGTGGAGCCCGGACGTTCCTCGAGCCACTTGCGTGACGCGCGGCCGCCTGGTCAACCCATCCAGGTCCAGTCTACCGGCGCGGTGCCGCATTCCCTGCGCCGGTAGGATCGGACGGTGCTGATTCTGCTCCCCCCTTCCGAAGGCAAGACGCCCGCGATCCGTGGTTCCGCCGTCGACTGGCCTTCCCTGAGCTTCCCGGACCTGAACTCCTGCCGCGCCAAGGTGCTCGACGCACTGGGGGCGGTGAGCGCGCACGAGGACGCCCTCGCGTTGCTGGGGGTCGGGGCCTCGCTGAAGGACGACGTCGACCGCAACACCCGGCTCCACGCTGAACCCGCGGCTCCCGCCCACCAGATCTACTCCGGCGTGCTGTACGACGCTCTGGGCTACAAGACGCTCACCCCTGTGCAGCGGCGCAAGGCAGACGAATCGGTGCTGGTGATCTCCGCCCTCTGGGGCGCCATCCGCTTCGGGGACAGCGTGCCCGCCTACCGGCTGTCAATGGGGACGGCGCTGCCCGACGTCGGCCGCCTCGCCTCGTTCTGGAAGCCGCACCTGTCCAGTGCGCTGGCGCCGCTCACCGAGGGGCAGCTGCTGGTTGACTGCCGGTCCAGCACCTACGCCGCAGCGTGGGCGCCGCCGCCGGCGCAGACCGTTACGGTCAACGTGTTCACCGAAGTGCAGGGCGTGCGGAAAGTGGTGAGCCATTTCGCCAAGCACACCCGCGGCGAACTGGCACGGCACCTGCTGGCCCGGCGGGGCAAGGCTCCAGCGACGCCGTCGGACCTTGCAAAGGCCGCCCGGGAAGTGTGGCAGGCAGAGCTCGTGGACGGGTCAGCGAGGAAACCCCACGCGCTAAACATCATCCTGCCGGGCTGATTCCCCCGCCCCTCCCCCAACTAGGTAGCGCTAAGTGTCGTTATGAGCCGCCAAAACGACACTTAGCGCTACTTAGTTGGGTCAGGCCCACTCCTCCGAGCGGACCAGGATGGCGCCCGAGTCCGGGCAGAAGACGATGTCGTCAGCGGCGGCTGCCTTGATCTCGGCCAGGTCGCCGGGGCTCAGCTTCATGCCTGACGCTTCGGATGTGCCGTGGAACAGCCGGGCGGCACCGACGCCCCGCTTGGCGAGCGTTTTTTCGTAGACGGCGAGCAGGCCGGCGTCGAGCCCCGCACCGAATTCGGCGCGCCGGGTGCGGAGCCCGCTCGCTTCCGCCTCCACCTCAGCCAGTTCCGCATCCAGCTCGGCGCGGATGGTGCCGAAGGATCCCTGGATATCGTCCACAATCCCCTGCTGCGCCGCCTGCCTGGCCCGAAGGGAGTCCAGCCGCTCCATTACCTCGAGTTCGATGTCCTCAAGGTCCGAGCGACGCTTGTTGAGCGAGGCGATGTCCTTCTGGAGGGCCACCAGGTCCTTGGACAACCCGGTGCCGCTGTTCAGCCGCGCCTCGTCCCGCTGGATCCGCGAGGCGACCTGTTCCACGTCCGCCTCGGCCCGCTTCAGTTCGGCCTCGGCGTCATGGACAGCCACCTTCGCCGCACCAAGCTCGCCATTGGCCACAGACAGGGCCGCCTCAAGGTCCTTGATGCGGGGATCGTTTTCCAGGGAGCGGCGGCGGTTGGCGAGCGACTTAAGCTTGGCGTCCAGCCCCTGCAGCTCAAGCAACTTCAACTGTTCCGCCGGTGCTGCCTTCGCCACATTTACCTCCGCTTGATCCCTACCGGCCGGGGCCGGGCACCTGATCGGCGCTTCCTAGACTCTAGCGCGTGGCCTGCTCCCCCGCCTCGCTGCGTCGCCACCTCAAGGCCTAGCCCGGGGTCAGGATGAAGTCCCAGGGGTCGCTGTTGGTAGTGCTGACCCGGATTTCAACGTCATGGCCCTGGTCGGCGAGGACATTGCCCAGCGCAGCCGCAGCGGCAGGCAGCCACAGCCACTCGCTGGCGAAATGGGACACATCCACCAGGTAGGGCCGGCCGTTCAGGGCGGCCTCCCGGGCTTCCGACGCCGGGTGGTGACGCAGGTCAGCGGTGACATAGACGTCCGCGTTGCTGGCTCTGACCTCATTGAAGAGGGAGTCCCCGGCACCACCGCAGACGGCGATGCGCCGGACCAGGCCGTCCTTGTCGCCGGAAACCCGCACTCCCCCGGCAACGGACGGGAGGATCCCGAACACGCGGGCCGCAAAGTCGCCGAGGGTCATGGCCTCCGCCAGGTCCCCCACCCGCCCGATGCCCTCTTCCGGGAGGCCGTTTGCGGCCACCGTGAGCGGGGCGGCGTCCTGGAGGCCGAGCGCGTCGGCGAGGACGTCGGATACGCCGCCGACGGCGGAATCACCGTTGGTGTGGACGGTCAGCAAAGCGGTGCCGGACTCGATCAACCGGTGCACTGCCCGGCCTTTGGGGGTGGTGGCGGCGACGCTGGTGACGCCCTTCAGGAGGAGGGGATGGTGTGTGATCAGGAGTTCCGCGCCCCACTCCACCGCCTCCTCAATGACTTCCAGGGTTGGGTCGACGGCGAACATCACCTTGGTGACGGGCGCGGAGGGATGGCCTGCCACCAGTCCCACTTCGTCCCAGTTCTCTGCCAGGGATTCGGGCCACAGCTCTTCCACGGCCAGGAGCAGTTCACCCAGGGTGGGCGCCTCCGCGGACTCCGCTGCCCCAAGCCCGCCGGAGGGTGCGCCGCCGTTGCCAGTGCCGCCGTCGATGTTGTCCGGGCCGGTAACGTCGGTGTCCGCAGGTTCCATAGTCTTAGTTTTACCCCATCGGGCCGTCCGGACCGCACGTTTACAGCCGCCGCCCCTGGACGGCCCGGGAATCTTCCCGCGCCCCCAACCATTGAAGAGGTCATGAAAACTTTTGTTTTAGGCGGAGGCTGCTTCTGGTGCCTCGACGCCGTTTACCAGAAGACCAAGGGCGTCAGCTCGGTGGTGTCCGGCTATACCGGGGGCCACGATCCGCAACCGGACTACTACTCGGTCTGCAACGGCACCACCGGCCATGCCGAGGTTGTTGCCGTGACGTTCGACGAGGAGACCATCCCGGCGGAGGTCATCCTGGACATGTTCTTCGCCCTGCACGATCCCACCACGCTGAACCGCCAGGGCTACGACGTCGGCACCCAGTACCGTTCGTCGATGTTCTATGAGACCACCGAAGAGAAGATCCTCTTTGAGGAAGCGATCGACCGGAACCAGGCACTGTGGGCCCATCCGATTGTCACGGAGGTCAGCCGGTTGCCCCGCTTCCATGTCGCGGAGGAGTTCCACCAGAACTATTACGCCAAGCATCCCGAACAGGGGTACTGCCAGGTGATCATCAACCCCAAGCTCGCCAAGGCCAGGAAATATTACTCTGCATGGCTTAACGCTTAGCCACGCTTACGCGGCCTCGTTAGGCTGACCTCAGTATTCACCCCTCAGAGATAGGCGTATGTACATGGCACGGATCTATGACGATGTGACACAGCTGGTCGGCGGGACCCCGCTGGTCAAGCTCAACCGGCTCAGCGAGGGCCTGGATGCCACCGTCGCCGTCAAGCTTGAGTTCTACAACCCGGCCAACAGCGTCAAAGACCGTATCGGTGTTGCCATTGTCGATGCCGCCGAGAAGTCCGGTGCACTGAAGCCCGGCGGAACCATTGTTGAAGGCACGTCCGGAAACACCGGCATCGCCCTGGCAATGGTGGGTGCTGCCCGCGGCTACAAGGTCATCCTCACCATGCCGGAGACCATGTCCACGGAACGCCGCGTCATGCTGCGCGCCTTTGGCGCCGAGATCGTCCTGACTCCGGGTTCCGAGGGAATGCGCGGCGCGGTGGAGAAGGCCCAGGAAATCGTGGCCAACACCGAGAACTCCATCTGGGCACAGCAGTTTGCCAACGAAGCCAATCCCGAAATCCACCGCACCACCACGGCGGAGGAAATCTGGGCGGACACCGACGGCGCAGTGGACATCTTCGTCGCGGGCGTAGGCACCGGCGGAACCGTCACCGGCGTCGGCCAGGTCCTCAAGGAGCGCAAGCCCGGCGTCCAGATCGTCGCGATCGAGCCCAAGGACTCCGCCATCCTCAATGGCGGCGCACCCGGCCCGCACAAGATCCAGGGCATCGGCGCCAACTTCGTGCCTGAAATCCTGGACACCAACGTCTATGACGAGGTCCTGGACGCCACGCTTGAGGATTCCGTCCGGGTGGCCCGCGAGCTCGGCGTCAAGGAAGGCATCCTGGGCGGCATCTCCTCCGGCGCCATTGTCTGGGGTGCCCTGGAACTGGCCAAGCGTCCCGAAAACGCGGGGAAGCTGATCGTGGCTGTTGTCTGTGACTTCGGTGAGCGTTACATCTCCACCGTCCTCTATGACGACATCCGCGGCTGATCCAGCCGCTGTTCGCCCGTTTCCTGTAGAAAGAACTTTGTGGGCTTTTTCGCAAGACTAAAGGAAGACCTCGACGCCGCCCGGTCCCATGACCCGGCGGCTCGGGGTTCTTTTGAGAACTTTTTCGCATACTCCGGCCTGCATGCCATCTGGATCCACCGGCTGACGCACTGGCTGTGGCAGAACCCGGGGTTGCGTTTCCCTGCCCGGTTGATCTCGCAGCTGGGCCGGTTCCTCACCGGAATTGAGATCCATCCGGGTGCCACCATCGGCCGCCGCTTCTTCATCGACCATGGGATGGGCGTGGTGATCGGAGAGACTGCCGAGATCGGCGAGGATGTGATGATCTATCACGGAGTCACCTTGGGCGGCCGCTCCCTGGCCCGGATCAAACGCCACCCCACCATCGGTGACCGGGTAACCATTGGTGCCGGCGCCAAGATCCTGGGGCCAATCACCATTGGCCGGGACAGCGCCGTGGGCGCCAACGCGGTGGTGGTCAAGGACGCGCCGCCGGAATCGATTGTCACCGGCGTCCCCGCGAAGTGGCGCCACCGGGATGCCCAGCGTGAAACCAAGCCTGCGGTGGACCCGGCAGAGTACGACATCGAATACCGGATCTGACAACAGAAGCCGCCAACCCTGGCCGTGTCACCAGCGCCAAGCAAAAGCCAAAGGCCGGCAGTTCCTGAAACTTCAGGAACTGCCGGCCTTTGGCTTTAACCGATAGTGGAGGCTAGTGCGTGTCCACGGCTTCGATCTCGGACTTGTCCTCGCCCCAGAGGGTGTGGAAAGTGCCCTCGGAGTCGACGCGGCCATAGGTGTGGGCGCCGAACAGGTCTCGCTGGCCCTGGATCAGGGCGGCAGCAACGCGCTTGCGGCGCAGGCCGTCGTAGTAGGCCAGCGAGGAGGAGAACACCGGAACGGGGATCCCCAGCTGGACGGCGGTAGCGACGACCCGGCGCCATGCCGGCAGTGCCTCGGCGATGGCCTGCGTGAACGCCGGAGCGAACAGGAGGTTGGCCGGCTTCTCGTCCGCTGCGTAGGCCTTGGTGATGTCCTTGAGCAGCTCGGCGCGGATGATGCAGCCGGCCCGCCACAGGGAGGCGATCTCGTCCAGCTTGAGGTCCCAGCCGTACTCCTTCGCTGCCGACGTCAGCATGTCCAGGCCCTGGGCGTAGGAAACAAGCTTGGACGCGTACAGTGCCTGGCGGACGTCCTCGACGAACGTCTCCGGGATCTCCACGGATGCCTCGTTGCCGGCCAGCAGCTCCTGGCCCAGCTTGCGCTGCTCCGTCTGGGAGGACAGGGCGCGTGCGAAGACGGATTCGGCGATGCCGGAAACCGGGGAGCCGAGCTCCAGTGCGGAGATGACGGTCCATCGGCCGGTACCCTTCTGGCCGGCCGCGTCCACCACGACGTCGACGAACGGCTTGCCGGTCTTGGCGTCCACGTGACCCAAAACCTCGGCGGAGATCTCGATCAGGAAGGAGGAAAGCTCGCCCTTGTTCCAGTCCGCAAAGATCCTGGCCTGCTCGGCAGGCTCAATGCCGGCACCGGAACGCAGGAGGTCGAAGGCTTCGCCGATGACCTGCATGTCGGCGTATTCGATGCCGTTGTGGACCATCTTGACGAAGTGGCCGGCGCCGTCGGTTCCCACCCAGGCGCAGCACGGTTCGCCGTCCACCTTGGCGGAGATCTTTTCCAGCAGCGGGCCCAGGGCCTTGTAGGACTCCTTGGAACCGCCGGGCATGATGGAGGGGCCGTTGAGCGCGCCCTCTTCGCCGCCCGAGACACCGACGCCCACGAAGTGCAGGTCCTTCTTGGCAAGGGCAGCTTCGCGGCGGCGGGTGTCCTCGTAGTGGGAGTTACCGGCGTCGATGATGATGTCGCCCGGTTCCAGGAGCGGCTCCAGCTGTTCGATGACTGAGTCAACAGGCTTGCCGGCCTTGACCATGATCAGCACGCGGCGCGGCTTCTCCAGGGAATCGACCAGTTCCTGCAGGGTTTCCGTCCGGACAAAGTCGCCTTCCGAGCCGTACCTTTCCAGCAGGGCGTCGGTCTTCTCGACGGAACGGTTGTGCAGGGCAACCGTGAAGCCGTTCCTGGCGAGGTTGCGGGCGAGGTTGGCGCCCATCACCGCGAGGCCGGTGACACCGATGTGTGCAGACATCAAAACTCCAATTCGTACGTTGCGCGGATGTGCAGGGCTCCCGTTGCGTCGGAAGCACGATTGCAGACCAAGGGTCTTAATAAAGCATATATATTCGGGAGGTAACAGGAAAGTAACGCCCACCTTGTGGAAGCGTTTGTGTCGCTGCGGTCCCGGCCGGCCGCCTTCCGGCCAACCCGTTCACACTAGGCTTAGCTGCATGACCAGCAGCCTGCACCACCGTGCCATTGAGAATCTTGGCACCCGAATTGTCTCAGGGGAGCTGCCTGCCGGCCATATCATGCTCGCCGAAAACCTTGAGGATGAACTCGGGGTGTCCAGGTCGGTGATCCGCGAGGCCGTCCGCGTGCTGCAGTCCCTCGGCCTGGTGGAGACCACCAAGCGGGTGGGCATCCGGGTATTGCCCCCGAGCCGCTGGAATCCCTTCGATCCCCAGGTCATCCGGTGGCGCCTGGCCAGTGATGCCCGCGGTGCGCAGCTTCGGTCACTTGCTGAGCTGCGGTCCGCCGTGGAGCCGGCCGCGGCCGAGCTGGCCGCCCAGAACGCGCCGGCGCCGCTGCGGCTGGAGCTGGTGGACGTCGCCCGTGCAATGCTCGACGCCGGCCGCAAGGGTGACGTGCCCCGCTTCCTTGAGCTGGACATCCAGTTCCACTCGCTGCTGCTGTCCGGCTCGGGCAACGAAATGTTTGCGAACCTCATGGGCCAGGTGGCGGAGACCCTGACGGGCCGGACCGTGCACGGACTGATGCCCGACCATCCGCACGAGGCCGCGCTCCAGTGGCACATGGACGTGGCGGAGGCAATCGCCCGGGGCGATGCTGCCACCGCCCGGGAGTCGTCAGACAAAATCATGAGGCGGACCATGTCCCAGATGTCCGATACGTGGACCGAGCAACCCCGCGTCTTCATTCCGGTGCAGCGCTGACACCGCTGCGTCGACTTTTTGTTTCCAGAGGTTCACGGTATATTCAACTCAGGCCCTCCACCGCGGCATCCCCCAATAGTCGCGGTGGAGGGTTTTCCAATGCCCGGAGCCCGCCGCCGGCCGGCGCGATTCGCCTAGGCAGCGTCGGCAAGGGCTTCCCTGAGACGCCAGCCCCCACCCAGCCCGTCCCGCTCAAGGAGCATGGTAGTCAGGGCGGAGCCGGCGTTCCTTCCCAGCCTCACCTGAAGCTGCAGGACCTCGACATCCACACGACTGAGGCCCTTAGGCATCCTGCGGCGCGTCTCCCACCATTTGACCCGCTCAAACCACCGGACCGGTTCCGCGCCCACAGCCCATTCCCTGCCATTGCAGAGCACCGCCGTGGGCCTGCCGTCCGTCCCCGTCCGCACAATCACGTGTTCCATTCCTGCAAGCTATGGCAGGGGTCGGACATTCGGGGAAGAGCCCGGATTCCTGGGGGGGCGGGGCAACGCAAAAGCCCCGCCACTTCCACCTGAAGGCGGAAACTGCGGGGCTTGCGTGTGGGTCCTACCGGGATCGAACCGATGACATCCACGGTGTAAACGTGGCGCTCTACCAGCTGAGCTAAAGACCCAAAGTGGCCGGACCGGGCACTGCTGCGCCCTGACCAACGAACATAGACTCTACCCGACATCGGCCCCCGAATGCGAATCGACCGCTGAAGGGCAGCCTGCGGCCTGCCCTTAGACCGGCGGGAGCTCCGACGCCAGCCAGGTCAGCGATTCACTGACGCCCGCCTCAAGCTTGATGGTTGCTTTGTCATCCCCGCGGGTTGCTCCCCTGTTGATAATGACCACCGGCTTGCCCTCCTTGGCGGCGTGCCTGACAAAGCGCAGGCCGCTCATTACCGTCAGTGACGATCCCGCAACAACCAGGGCTGCGGCATCATCGACCATCCGGTAGGAGATTTCGACCCGGTCCTTGGGCACGTTCTCACCGAAGTACACGAAGTCGGGCTTCAGCATTCCTCCGCAGGCGGGGCAGGCCGCCACCACAAAACTGCTGATCAACGCCTGGTCTTCCACCGTGGAATCGGCGTCCGGTGCCATCTCCACCAGCCCCGTCTGTGCCGCCCGGTCCAGGAAATCCGGGTTCAGCTCCTCGAGGATTCCTGCCAGCAGACGCCGCGTATAGGTCCGGCGGCAATTCAGGCAGACAACCTGGTCATACCTGCCATGGAGGTCGACGACGTTAACGCTGCCGGCGTCCTGGTGCAGGCGGTCCACATTCTGGGTGATGAGGCCGGTGAGGTGTCCCCTGCGTTCAAGCTCCGCCGCGGCGAGGTGGCCCTGGTTCGGATCCGCGCGCCGCAGGTGGGACCAGCCGATGTGGTTCCTCGCCCAGTATCGCTGGCGGTTGGCGGACGCCTTGACGAACTCCTGGTAGGTCATGGGCGAACGAGGGGGCGAACCGGGTCCCCGGTAGTCCGGGATCCCGGAGTCGGTACTGAGTCCGGCCCCGGTGAGCAGCGCGAAACGGTCCCCTGCCAGTACGTCCCGGATCCGGACCAGGACGTCAAGCTCTTCTGCGGACGGGGGTCCGGCAGGCACTGGCGGCATGCTCGCGAAGCCTGTGAGGCCCACACCATGCCGCTGCCCGCCCACGTGGAGTCAGGCCTTTTCGAGCCCGGCAAGTGCCGTGCGGTATTCCCCGAGGTCCCGGGCCTGGCCCCGCGGATTCACCACGCTGTACCGGATGGTTCCGCCCGCATCGATGATGAAGGTGCCCCGCCGTGCCATGCCGCTGTCGGCGTCGAACACCCCATACAGCCTGGCGACCTCGCCATGCGGCCAGAAGTCCGCGAGCAGGTCGAAGCTGTACCGTTCCTGGGCAGCATAGGCCCTGAGGCTGAATTTGCTGTCCACTGAGACGGCCAGGACGGTGGCGTTCGCATCCTGGAACAGCGCGAGGTTATCCCGCAGTTCGCAGAGCTCACCGGTGCAGATACCGGAGAATGCAAAGGGATAGAACACAAGGACCACGTTCTGGCCCCGGAAGGAGGACAACCTGACCGGCTCACCGTATTGGTTAACGAGTTCGAAGTCAGGTGCGGCCCCACCGACCGCGGGGACAGCTACGGCGGCAGCGGCAAGCGCTGCCGTCACTTGTTCTTCCTGCTCACCAGCCGCGTTGCGCTCCAGTCCTTGGACACGCCCGCTGAGGTGGTAACGTGCAGCCCGGCCGTCGGCGCTGCCTCCTGGATGTCTGCCGGGGAGACATATCCAGCCCGGCCGGACTTGGGTGTCAGCACCCACACCACGCCGTTTTCGCTCAGCGTGGTCAGCGAATCCATCAGGCTGTCAACGAGGTCTCCGTCGCCGTCGCGCCACCAGAAGATGACGGCGTCCGCCACTTCATGGTCGTCCTCGTCCAGCAGCTCAGAACCGGTGAGGTCCTCAATATCGTCACGCAAGTCGAAATCGACGTCGTCGTCGTAACCGAACTCCTGAATCAGATCCCCGTTCTTGAAACCCAATTTTTCCGCCACATTTACCGAAGTGGCGGCGTCGGCCTCGCTCACGTGTACCTCCAATGCCTCATATATGCAGTGCGCATAGTGATTTCCATTACTCCCAAGCCAACACCCTTTGTGCCTGAGCTTCAAGCTGCCGCCCCCGCGATGCGCCATATTCTGCGTCACATCAGGTTCGTCCAGCCCGCTGCCCAGCGGCTTTTCGTCACACAACCAGTATGACGGCGAAATACAACTGGGCCGCCCAAGCCGCGGCTACGCATCGCGTAAGGGACAGAGTTAGAGTGGCAGGTGACAACTATGCCTGCGGGGCAACAACCCTGTAACTCCAATGCAGACGTAGGAAAACTTAGGACCCTGCCCGGCACACATGACCGGGCTGTTGTAACCGATACGTCGCACACGGCGTACGTACGCCGGGCGGTCACCCTGCCCGGCCTGAGTGCGCCACCAATGCGCGCAAAGAGAGGTTGGACGTGGCTGCAGGAGAAGATACCTCCCATATCCTCAGCGGGTTGACTAACCAGCTGCCTGATCGTGATCCCGAAGAGACCGCCGAGTGGGTTGAGTCCCTGGATGCATTGATCAGGGAACAGGGCACCGAGCGTGCCCAATTCATCATGCGGAGCCTGCTGCAGCGTGCCGGCGCGCAGAGCGTCGGGGTGCCGATGGTGACCACCACCGATTACGTGAACACCATCCCGGTGGACCAGGAAGCGGAATTCCCGGGCAACGAGGAATTCGAGCGCCGTTACCGGGCCTACATGCGCTGGAACGCTGCGGTGATGGTCCACCGGGCCCAGCGGGCGAACATCGGGGTGGGCGGACACATCTCCACCTATGCCGGGGCCGCGACCCTGTACGAGGTCGGGTTCAACCACTTCTTCCGGGGCAAGGACCACCCCGGCGGCGGGGACCAGGTCTTCTTCCAGGGCCACGCCTCCCCCGGCATGTACGCCCGGGCGTTCATGGAAGGCCGGCTCTCCGAGGAGGACCTGGACGGGTTCCGGCAGGAAAAGTCCCGCGAGGGCCACGCCCTGTCCTCCTACCCGCACCCGCGCCTGATGCCGCACTTCTGGGAATTCCCCACCGTGTCCATGGGCATCGGGCCGATGAACGCGATCTACCAGGCCCAGTCCAACCGGTACCTGCACAACCGCGGCCTGAAGGACACCAGTGACCAGCAGGTCTGGGCGTTCCTCGGCGACGGCGAAATGGACGAGCCCGAGTCCCGCGGCCTGCTCCAGCTCGCCGCGAACGAGAACCTGGACAACCTCAACTTCGTGATCAACTGCAACCTCCAGCGCCTGGACGGGCCCGTGCGGGGCAACGGCAAGATCATGCAGGAACTCGAAGCGTTCTTCCGCGGTGCGGGCTGGAACGTGATCAAGGTCGTCTGGGGCCGGGAGTGGGACGACCTCCTCACCAAGGACACCGACGGGTCGCTGGTGAAGATCATGAACGAAACCCCCGACGGGGACTACCAGACCTACAAGGCCGAATCCGGCGGGTTCGTCCGCGAACACTTCTTCGGCAAGACCCCGCAGACCAAGGACATGGTCGCGGACCTCACCGATGACCAGATCTGGAACCTCAAGCGCGGCGGCCACGACTACCGCAAGGTCTACGCCGCCTACAAGGCAGCCACCGAATTCAAGGGCAAGCCCACCGTCATCCTGGCCAAGACCGTCAAGGGCTACGGCCTCGGACCGCACTTCGAGGGCCGCAACGCGACCCACCAGATGAAGAAACTCACCCTGGATGACCTGAAGAAATTCCGCGACCACCTGCGGATCCCTAT